>CALJPJ010000053.1 GCA_937980625.1 uncultured Bdellovibrionales bacterium | reverse complement strand
CAAACACTCCCCTTTATTCATATAAATATCGTTAGCAATAAATGGCTCTGATAATTCTTGTTCAATAACAGGATGTCTACTTTTTTGAATTAATATTTCACGTTGATCACTAAACTGAGGTCGACAATAGTTTTGCTCAATAGCCAGCCAGGCAAAAGAACTTAGTAAATCTAACTCACTCCAAACTCTAGCAACAAATAAAATTTCTTTTGATAAACTCACAAAGCTTAAGCGCAAATCATTAAATAATTTTTGCTCAAGATCTAAGCGCTTTGTTTTTCCTGATAGAATTTTTTCTTCTAACTCTTTAAGCTCAACGGTCAAATATCTTTCTGCGTTAGTTAAAGTTTGCTTTCTGGTGTAGTGATCAGGAACTTTATCTTTGTGAGCGTTTGTCACCTCAATAAAATAGCCAAAAACATTGTTGTATTTAATTTTTAAATTATTAATTCCTGTTTTAGAGCGTTCACTGGCTTCAAGCTCTGCCAATAGCTTTTGCCCGTGATCTGTCACTTTAATAAGTTCGTCTAACTCTTTATCAAAACCTGTTTTAACGATCCCACCTTTTAAAGACGTCACTGGGGGATCATCCACAATCATGGCTTCAGCTGTTTTAATATATGGTAAAATAGCTACTTCTTGATCTTTAAAACTAAAACCAACATCTTCTAAGTTTAATGCTGCTAAACCAGACTGTAATGACTGAACCAAGCTCAATAAATCTCTGGGACCACTGTGGGATTGACTGGCCTTACTTAAACGCCGCTCCACATCGCCAACATGTGACAAAATTTTTCTTACTAATTTTAGGCGACTTGGTTTTTCTACCCAGAATTGCACTAAATCAAGCCGACCTTGAATCTTTTTTTGATCTAACAGAGGAAAGCTCAACCAGTTTTTTAACAAGCGTGATCCACCGGAAGTTTTACAACGGCTTATGGCATTAAATAAACTCCCCTTTAATTCACCACTATAAGTTTTAAAAACCTCTAAGTGCCTAAGGGTAATGGGAGATAAACTCATATTTTGGCTCAAGTTTTTTAACTCAAAACTAAGCGAACCTGCTTTACCACCACTCATATATTGAGAATAACTTTTTAAGCGTAAAACACAAGAAGGCAAATCATCGTTGTTTTTTGGAATTGAGTTTTCATCAATGGCATGTGAGCTAATATGGTACTGAGGGCCTAACTCAGCAAATTGTTTATTTTTTTGTTCTGAACTCAAAACAATCTCAACAGGGTTAAGTATTCCCATTAGATGCTTGGGGTTTTGTAGCTTATTTTTTAAATAATAAAAAGCCTCACCTGTTGACGAGTCATAAAAGGCTGTGGCTTTCTCATCAAAGCTACAAATATAGTTTGCTTTTAACTCGTCTAAGGTTTCTGGATCATAAACCATTCCGGGGCTTAAAATTCGGGTGACAGCTCTTTTGACTAAGCCCTTAGCTAATTTCGGATCTTCTACCTGATCACAAAGCGCAACCTTATGCCCAGCTGCTAAAAGTTTTGCTAATGCACCAGCTATACTATGGTGAGGCATACCACACATTTTAGTATCATCTTTTGCTTTTTTATTTCGACTGGTTAAAGCTATATTTAAAATCGGAGCAGCAAGCTCTGCGTCTTTATGAAACATTTCATAAAAATCTCCCATTCTAAAAAATAAAATTTTATCTTGGTGTTGAGATTTTACATCCCAGTATTGCTTCATCAGTGGTGTTAATTTTTTTTCCATAAGAATTGTGACAATAATAGTGAATAGGCTTATCTGTCGAGCGTAAAAACAGTATTTAACTTAACAAATATTTCATATTAAAACCTATGAGTCATTAGTCCTTATATTATCTTAATAATGCCTCGCGACACCTACTGTTTAGAAGTTTTTTAATAATTATTCTTGATAAGAATCTTAAATACATTCCATAATTGGTATATGAGTTTACCAAAAATCTTATTTATTGTTTTTAGCTTAGCAAGCCTTATTTCTTGTACAAAAAACCAAGGTTTAGCAAAGCTAAACGAAAAAGGCTCTCGCGCTCCGAGCTCAACAATGAACTGCCTAGAAGCGACCTACTCTTCATTTAGGCAAAGTATTCATTTATCAGATGATAGCAATTATTGGGCTGCAGCCTCTATATTTTGCCAAGCTCCAAACGAAAGAGAACTCACTAGAATTATTAACTTTCATAATACACTCAGGCAAAAAAGTTACTTTAAAAGAGAAAATAAGAAACTTGGAGCTTCAGACCTACCGCCACTTTTAATCTCTATATATTTAAATGGAGACCAAGAAAAACTAAATTGTTTAAGCCACACAATTCGTTCTTTTAAGGATTCTAATTACTACGGGCTCATTAACAAGTTAAATAGTAAAAGAAAGTACTTAATCGCGGCTCGTATTTGCAGCCAACCAAATTAAATAGCTAATAGCTCATCAATTAAAGTTTGAGTCACCAAATTGTGACTTCTATTTTTAATAAATGACAGGCTCAGTTTATTTGTCAGCACTTTTTTAGATTCAGGCAAACAAATAACTTTATGGTTGTCTTTTTTTAACTGTTTAACCACTTGCCCAGGCAATACTCCTGCGGCAAAGTCTTTAACAATAAACCGAGACACAGCTTGCACATCCATGACCTGGACCGTTGCTTCAATATTTAAGTTTTTTCTTTTGATATGATGATTCACCCAAGAGCGGATAACTACCTGCCCTTCTTGGTAAACCACATAATTTAAACTTTCATAAAATTTTTTATTTAACTCAGGTTTCAGTTTATTAATTTTTAAGTAGTTTTCTGTGCAGCACATATGCAGAGTTTCTTCAGTTAAGTTTTTTACTTCAATTTTTTTATCCATTTTATAATCATCTATAATGGCGAGGTCTAAACTTCCATTTAGTAGAAGATCGTTCATATCTTTGGCAAAACCTAAGTTAATTTTGTATTTCATACCAGGATACTTTTGACCAATTGTAACTAACTGTGGAATAACTAGATTAATACCAAACTCAATGGGCATACCAATACGCACTAAACCAGACACTTCAGTTTCTTTTTGACTAATAGAAGAAATACTTTCTGATAAAATACCTAGGCCTTGTTTCACTTGATCATAAAGTTTTGTCCCTTCTTCAGTTGGCAACAAACTTTTATTAACCCGATCAAAAAGCTCTACCTCTAGAGTGTTTTCTAAGTTTTTAATATGCTGACTGACACCACTTTGCGTGAGATGTAGTTCCTTAGATGCTGTAGTCATACACTTAGCTCTATATACAGCTTCAAAAACCCTTAAGTTATTCAAGTTTACATTTTGAAAATTCATAAGAGTTACCCTAACACAAACTCGCCATTGAATATAGGTGAAGTGTAAGCTTTTCAAACCCAATAACAAACTACTCAAAAACTAATAACTAAAGGTTTTATTTTTAGAAAGTAAACTCAATAAACTTTCAATACAATGTTCATAACTTAATGCAATGACTAAACACAAGTAAGCACTCACCTGTCAGCTAAAGTTTATCTCCTCGGCGATCGTCTAAGTTTTTTACAACAAAAAACATAAAAATTAATAATCGTAAATAAAATTCATCACTTATTATCTCTGACTACTTTATATACAACTAGATTTTTTTTTCATTGCCTCTTGCTGAGTTAATTCTATTTTGCAATAAACATATTTCACGAAACTAAAACTTTAATTAGGAGTTCAATATGAAAACTTTCATAGCTAGTATAATTTTATTAATATCTGCACAAGTCTTTGCAGCCTCAGGGTTTGAAATTTGCCAAACAGAGACAAACAGTCACTACAAAAACGAATGTGCAAAAGAAGTGCGTGGTAAATACTTTTCACAAGAAGCAGTCAATGTATGCAAAAGAATTAACAATTCACATTACAAAGTTAAATGTGCTAAAGGTGCTGCTGACAAAGAATATGATCGTGGTGAATTACAAGTCTGTGGATCTAACAGTAATGACCACTACAAAGTTAAGTGTGTAACTAATGGCGGTTACCTTTATCAAGAGAGAAATTCTTGCGAATACGCAGAATTAAAATTAAACCGTATCGAGTTAATTGCCGTAAAACTACAAAATGATATAAGAAATTTTAATGTGCTTAAAGCTGCAGAAAGAGTTGTTGACATTTTAGATGTAATTTATAGTTACTAAACCAGATTATTTGCAGATATAAACACTAAAAGGCTCAATTATGTATTGGGCCTTTTTAATTGTAGAAATCACTAAGTTTCGTGGTTTGGACTTATTTCAATTCAACCTGTATAACTTATCCATGACTCATTTTTTAAATTGTCTGATCAAGTTGTGACTTCTACAATTCATATTTTAAAAACTGTTTATCACTGATTATAATGAAACTAACTATTAACCTCATATATAAATAAGCTCACCAAACACTGGCTAATAAGTTATCTATATTGTCGCCATACTCGCTTAAACCTAACTTTTTTGTACAAACGTACATAGCCTCAAGTAAACTAATAATATCGGGGTGATAAGCATTGAGTGCTAAAGATTTTTCAAAACTAATCAATGCACTTTGATCATCTAGGTTTGTGAGTAGTTTTTTCCCTGAAGTAAAATACTGTCGCCAGTCATGACTTGCATCAGATTCTAGTATTGCCGATTTAATTAAATCTAATTGTTTTTTATACTCAAATGGAAACTTCAATGGTTGTAAATTATAGCTATCACTAGATTTAAAATAGTTCACAACGGCCTGGCATAAAACTTTAGCTTCATACTGACAGTATTCAACACTTTTAAGTTTAAGCTCTTCTTCGGGGTGACTAAAAAAACTAAACTCAGTTAAAACAGCTGGAATATTATTTTTTTCAAGTTGAGCTAAAACAAATAAACCGCTATTAAACACCCAATGGTCAGAATATATAAGAGCTTGCCCTCTGCCAGCCCGAGACAGCTCTTTTTGAAAGCTTTTAGCTAAATGAAATTTATTTTGCTTATCCAAACTTCCGTGCATATACAAAAATGGAAAATTTAAACTGCGATCCACCGGGCTACAACTGGCATGATGTATTGACAAAAATAAATCGGCCTTGCATGTAATGGCAAAATCTATACGGTCTTGTAAGGCTAAGTTGACATCTTTAGACCTAGTTAAGCTAACAACAAAACCTTGGCTTTCTAGTACTGGCTTTAAGCACTTTGCTACACGTAAATTAATCCATTCTTCACGTTCAGAGGTGGGCCCTTGCCTGAATAAATCTTGCCCACTTGTGCCGCCATGGCCTGGGTCTAAAATAATATGTTTGTTATTCATAAACTGGCAGTGGTTTCGGTTTTTATTGCTAAGGTTTCACTTAAAGTTTTTAATAGCTTTTTATATAAGCCATCAAATCCGCCATTACTCATAATTAAAATAACATCTCCTGGTTTAACCTCTTTAGATAAATACGTTATTATATTATCTGATGATTCAAAATCAAAGGCTCTTACTCCAGCTTTTGATAAATCACTAATCAAAACACTTGTGGAAAAACGCTCCTCTTCGCTAATATTACTTTGATTGTAAGGCTTAGCCACAAGAGCTATATCTGTACTTAAAAAGGCTTTAGCGTAATCACTTTGAAATATATTGCGCCTTGAAGTGGCCGAACGCGGTTCAAAAATACTTATTATTCGTCGCTCAGGGTACTGCTCTTTCATTGATTTAATTGTTAAATCAACAGCCGTAGGGTGATGGGCAAAGTCTTCTACCACTGTCACTCCATTAATTTGACCTATCACCTCTTGCCGGCGCTTTACCCCTTTAAAGCCGGCCAAACCTTGTAGGGTTTTGCTTTTATTCCAACCTAACTCTGTGGCTAGAGCTAAACAAGATAATGCATTTAAACTGTTGTGGTGGCCAAATAATTTTAAAGCCATATCAGCTAGCTTTTCATTATTTTTATTTACGCTCACTTGATTGCGCCCGGCAAATAGCGCTCTTTGCGTAAAGCGGTAAGTACAAGCCTCACCTTCTCCAAAACTAGCTGTTTTACATTTTGCCTGAGCAATAATTTTTTGTATATTTGGGCAGTCGCCATTGTAAATTAAGATTCCATCACTTGGGATTAACTTTAATAACTTTGTAAACTCTGCAAGTATTTGTTCGAGACTAGAGTAAATATCAGCATGATCAAACTCTATGCCAGTAAGAATAACATACTTTGGCTTGTAATAAATAAACTTGGGAACTTTATCAAAAAAAGCGGTGTCGTATTCATCCCCTTCAATAACAAAATAATCACCCTCAGCTTTTTTAAAAGACTTACCATAATTTAAAGGAATTCCTCCCACAAAAAAACCAGGGTTCAATCCAAGTACTTCTGCCATATAAGATAGCATTGAGGTGGTGGTAGTTTTACCATGAGTTCCAGAGACAACTATTGAGTTACGCTCAGCAATCACCAACTCCCCCATAGCCTTAGGCAAACTCGTATAGGGTATATTAGAAGCCAACAAGGCTTGAGCCTCGGGGTTTGGCCTAGAGATCACATTACCCACGATGACAAAGTCAGGCATATGAGATAAATTGTTTGCTGAGTAGCCTTCCATTACATTTATATTTAAACTTTCAAGCATGGTAGACATGGGTGGATATACGTTTTGGTCACTGCCCGTTACTTTAAAGCCAATATCTTGTAAGAGCCCAGCCAGACTTGCCATAGCTGTGCCACAAATGCCCATTAAGTGTATAGTTGATCCAGGTTTTAATTTATCTAACATAGGTAATCTCTCTTTTTATTTAATGCCAGTTGATACTTCAATTTTAGCTTTTGCTCCTAAGTATAAATTAGTGCGAGTCATTAGCGGCAAAGGCCGCTGTTTTGTAGAGTGACCACTGGGAATATTTTTTAACACAGGGAAATTTACTGAACCTGCAAAGCGTTTTTGTACCTCTTTCCATAAAGCTACAGAGTCTTTTTCTTCACCACCTACAAAGTCACCAAATATTAAAGCCCTAATTTTATTAAAATAACCCGCTTGCTTCAGTTGCACTAACATTCTATCCACTCGGTAACCGCGCTCACCAATATCTTCTAGCATTAGTATTTGGCCATCAGCATGAACCTGGTAAGGCGTACCAAAGGAGGCCATTAATATTGTGAGATTACCACCAGTTAATTGAGAGCGAATCATTTTATTAGCTCTAGCTTGTTTATTCAAGGGCTTCAATTTTTTGTAAATTACTTTATCTGTTTTACCAAATAATATTTTTTTAAAGTCTTTGATTTCTTGTTTAGTCGTTTGCCCACTGCCCATTTCCTCTAACATGGAGGCATGTAAACTAGGCCACTTCCATTTGTAATTAAAATACATATGTAAATGAGTAATATCACTATAGCCAATAAGTAATTTTGGATTTTTTGGCGTTTTTAACTTATCAAGCATTGGCAAAAGCCGAGCTGAGCCATAGCCCCCCCTTAAACACCAAACGACTTTAGAGTCTTTACTTTGAACTGCTGTTTTAAGTTGTTTGAAACGATTTTGATCATTGCTAGCACAAAGCAAGTCTGGACCAAAAATACCTTTTTGGTACCTCGGTCGTAAACCTAAACCACGCACAAACTTTATAGCTTTTAATAGGCTCTTGCGGTCACCACCTGAAGAGGGAGCAATAATATCTACAATATCACCGGCAACCAAAGGCTCCCATTTTTTTATTTTACTTAAAGAGACATCAATTTTTTTACTCATAAGCTACTAATTTATAGGATATTAAAGCTCGAGGCAACTATAGCGAGCTAAGTAATCTACATATTAAGCAATCTGGGCATAAAGAGCTTCTGAAGAGAAAAATCATAATTCCTTATTTGTATTTCACTAGAGTTTCGCGTAGCACTTTACGAATCCGTGTTGCATCACCCGCAGGGTAAGGTTATACGAAGACGCAATGCTGCCGTAAGCGTGCTCTAGTGCAATACAAATAAGGAATTATGATTTTTATCTTCAGAAATACAGGGCATGTAAAACTTGTTTAAAAGGTGTTTTTTGTTAGAGAGCTCACAGTTCTAGTTAGTTTTAATAACTTTTGTGAGTGCTCGCTAATGTCCTCAATACAGGCATAAGAGCGAAACCTTTGCCCTTTTTGGTTTCTAGCAAATAATTTGATCACACGACGACCACAATCTGGCTTGGTAAATTTTCTTTTAATTTTTGTTAGCTGGGTTGTTAAATAGGTAATATCTTCTTCTTCCAGCTGCAATAGAGCCTCATCGCCATAGCTTGTTTTGTAGGCGATTTTTGATTGGTTTCCGGTCATAACCATAAAAACACTACTTTTATCGCCATAATCCACATTTAAGGTCAAAAGGTTGGTTACCTTTTTGTCATGACTAGCTAGAACTCTACTTACAGTGTAACGCTCATTGCGGTCTCTATCATTACAAATTCGCTCAACAGTATCATTGATAGCATTTAAACATAATTTATGATTAGTAAAAAACTCATAAACTAGACGTTGATGAAAATCAGTGGCTTTATTTAAAAGTCTCACATTACAAACATCTATCTCACCTGTTTTTTTATTGTATAAAAAATCTGGCAATAAACTAGTGTTAGCCCCTTTACAACCTGTAAAAGTCAGCTTTAATTGTGAAATTTCATCTTTTAAAGTGGAATCCTCACCTAGTACTAAAATTAATTCATTTTGAGCACTTTTTAATGAACCACTTAGGTTTTGTGAAAGCTTAGCCTTTGCTTCTTGCTGTTGTGGGCTTTGTTGAGACAAAAACACAACCATAAAAATAAATAAAACAAAAATAACTGTTTTTAACAAAAAATTCTTCATGAAGTTTTATCGGCAATAACTTTATAATTCAAAAGGGACTATGGTCTTGGTTTTTTTAAAAAAACTTCAAAATATTAGGTCGCTCTTTATGCCCGTTCTCTTAAATAACCCTCCAAACTTAAACACATTTAAATCATAATGTGCTCACACAGCTCCCTGCGGAAGAACTGCGCGCATTATAATTTAAATGAGTTTAAGTTTGGAGGGTTATTTAAGAGAACTAATAATATATAAAACCATAGCCTCATAAGAAAGTACCAGTCGTCTTTATTTAATATAATAAAAAAAACCTCGTTTTTTTTATAAAAACGAGGTTTTAAAAATTATATTTATTTAGTTTATGAATTGATTAAGTCAGACCCATTGTCATCAACTCATGTTATCGCTAAACTATCTTGAGTGAACTCCACCGGCAGCCGAGCTTCTTCCCTTAGGAACTTTTTTTAGGTGAAGACCATCAGTTTTAGCAAAAGTACTCTTATCTATATCACTTCTATCTGCCACTTTATTATTTCTCATATTTACATAAGATACTTCATCCTCTGCATTTTTAACTTGTACAATTCCACCATCAAGTATCCCCACAATTCTTAGTCCTTTTTCCTCCAAATCCTCTGATGTACAATACTTTCTACTTTTGTTAAAGTTTAACGTTAAAGTACGACACCCATCTTTTAAAGAAGGGCTTTTTTTAATATAAAAGCCGTGTTTATCAAGCTCTTCTTCTTGTTGAGTAGCTAAATTTAGAACTTTTATTTTTTTACCTGCTTTATCATCTTGATCACTAGCTTCTATATCTTCCAAGTACTTATACTCTACAAGCTCACCATTTTTACTCGCAGTAAAGAAATTACCACTTTCAATAGTTATTGATAAAAGTCTTGTAAACTTCATTCTAGTCTTAGCAAGTTCAAACGCCTCTGGATCAGTCTTTTTACGCGCTAACAGCTTTACTGCCATATCCTTTTGTTCTTGAGTCGGTATAGAGAATGATACTTTATTATTCTTATGAATCGCCTTACTATTTCTTTTATAACCGTATAATCCACGCTCGACATCTGAGAAATAAGGATCAATAATTTTGCTATTAGTTAAATTGATGCCTACCTTATTTGGTTGTACGCGATCGCTAAAGTCAATTTTCTGTTTAGTATGTCC
>CALJPJ010000052.1 GCA_937980625.1 uncultured Bdellovibrionales bacterium | reverse complement strand
TAAAGTAAATATATTCACCATTAGGGTGCCATTTTGGGTTTATGTGACTATACTCACCAAAGCTTAGCTCATGAGTTATTTTATGGGAAGAGTCTCGCCATAATATCTGTGAGTATTTAGAGTTGATACCAAAGCGAGTCCATATGAATTCATTAGATGTGGGTGAGAATTGAGCCTCATCGTCAGTAAGGTCATTAAACGTTAAGCGAATAGGTGAATCAGGTAGAGAGGGCCTGTAGCTATAGATTTCTAAGTTTCCATCTCTTGCTGAAGTGAAAATACGTCGACCATTGTATCTATAGTTT
Source organism: uncultured Bdellovibrionales bacterium (assembly GCA_937980625.1). Lineage (GTDB taxonomy): Bacteria > Bdellovibrionota > Bdellovibrionia > Bdellovibrionales > UBA1609 > JAHDIR01. Next base: position 8,647 of record CALJPJ010000052.1, on the reverse strand, counting down.
GACATATTTTTATCTAGAAAAGGTGTTTTGGTTAAACGAACAATATCATCTATTAGTATAAATTTTTTGTATAACTCAAAAGGTTGTAAGTCAGAGCCATTATGAATAGCCGTAGCAGCGATACCGCGATCAGTTTGTGCTTTCATGGCTTGTAAGCGATTATATAAAAATAAAGGGTTTTCTTTAATTTCATCTGTTGTGCTGGCAAAGATGATAGAAGTTCCACCGTTGCTATAAATAGGGCTAGCATTTTCACCATCTTGATAAGTAATTCTAGTAGATTCAAGAGTATCTAAATTTAACTCATAAACTTGTGAGTTAATATGTTGATATTGATTTTTACTTATATAAATAATTTTATTTTCATTTGGCGAAAAAGAGGCTTGGCTATTTTCTCCATGGAATGTTAATTGAAGCTCGTCGTTGTTAGGTTCAGGGTTCAATTTTGATTTTGATTTTGGTGCTAATACTGTTTTTTCAGGGGGTACATTTATAGCCTTGGGTTTAATTTTAGTTTGTGAGCACGAAAAAATTAAACCTGAAATAATTGCAGCTAAAATAAAGTATGAGAATTTGAAATGCATTAATACGTCCTGTAATGTGCAAAAAATTAAAATTAATGATCTAATATTTTTTGTAAGACAGAAGAAGGAGAGAACTTTTTAATCTCATTCTTGTCTATAACTATTATTTCAGACTTTTTACTAATTGTTTCTAGTTCTTTGCGAGTTTTGGACTTTATCTGGACATAGATATCGTACTTTGTAATGTGATGAAGGCAATCATAAGATTTAGGTCTAGTTTTAATTTCTTTGACCGAGCCTGGAAAAAGCCATTGTTTTTTTAGAAATGGTGCATAATTATTTCTAACTAAAATTAATTTAGACGTACTATTTTTAGGTTTATAAACTTTCCACAACAGTAATTTTTTAGCTGCTTTAGCTTTTTTTAGAGGAAGACTTTGAATTGTATTATTTTTATTTGCGTCACAGCTTTTAAGCCATGGACATAATAAACAGCTAGGTTTTTTGGGGGTGCAAATTGTAGCACCTAATTCCATAAGAGCTTGATTAATCTCTGATGATTTAAAACCAATGACATATTTATCAGAAAGATCTTGAAGTATTTTGCGCTCTTTAGTCTTCCACCACTCAATTGGTAAGTTGTGTTTTCTTGTGAGTAATCGAATGACATTACCATCAATAACTCCGACGGGCTGTTCAAAAGCAATGCTGCTCACTGATCGAGATGTGTAAGGCCCAAAACCAGGAAGTTGAATTAGCTCTTGATAATCAGTAGGAAATTGTTTTTTTTGATTTAAAATTATGGCAGCTTTATGGAGATTACGAGCGCGACTATAATAACCTAACCCGGCCCAGGCCTCAATAACCTCCTCAGTAGTCGCATTAGCTAGAGATTTTAGTGTCGGAAACTTTTTAATGAATCTATTAAAAAAAGGAATAACAGCTTTAGTAGTTGTTTGTTGTAACATAGTTTCAGAAATCCAAATGAAATATGGATTTTTATTTTCTCTCCAAGGAAGAGGTCTTTTATTTTCTAAATACCATGTATGTAATTTTTTTTTGTCTCTAGTCATAATCAGTTTACTTTTTTATCATAATTGGTTGGACACTCAATGGCTTTGATAGAATTTATTTTTTATATAGTAATTATGGGTGTTTAGGTATTTAAAATAACGCTTCCAACCATACCATTTGTTACTGGTGCTTAAGTGTAAAATTATATATAAATAATTTATGGATTATAAGCCTTTAAGTGGAAGAGAATTCCCAAGATTTTCAGGAATTAAAACATTTTTTAGATTGCCTCATGTGCCAGTGGACTCAGACTACGACGTGGGAATCGTTGGTGTTCCTTATGATGGTGGAGTGAGTTATCGTCCAGGAGCGAGGTTTGCGCCAAGTAAAATAAGAGAAATGTCATCTCTTGGCCGTGGCTATCATTGGAGTCGTCAGTTTAATATTATTGAAAAGTTAAAAATTGCCGACATTGGTGATTGTCCAACAGTTCCTGTGAGCCAAGAAAAAACTTATGAGCGAATGAAAGTTTTTTTTGAAAGCTTATTAAAGCTAAACAAAAAATTTATTTCCATTGGCGGTGACCACTCAACAACTTTACCCTTGTTAAGAGCAGCCAGTAAAAAATATGGTCAGCTAAGACTAATTCACTTTGATGCGCATTTAGACACTTACCCCGCTGCTTGGGGCTGCGAGTATCACCATGGAACATTTGTTCGACATGCAGTTAACGAAGGATTAATTATTCCTGAAAAATCTGTTCAAATTGGCATTCGTGGGCCACTTGCTGGTAATGATGATTTAAATTTTGTTAATAAACACAAAATTATGGTTACAACAGTAGATGATGTTAGAAATAACTTTTCTGAGTTTTTAAATAACTTGCCTGACTTCGGTAATGACCCAACTTTTATAAGCTATGACATTGATTGCTTAGATCCCAGCTTTGCTCCCGGTACGGGCACTCCTGTTCCTGGTGGGCTTACGACTTATGAAAGTCAAAAAATCCTGCAGGCTTTAAAAGTTAAAAATTTAGTTGGAGCAGATATTGTTGAAGTGTGTCCCCCTTTTGATCCTGCTGAAATAACTAGCTTGGCAGCTGTAGATACACTTTTTGAGCTACTTTGTATTATGGCTGAATCAAAATAAAATTCGACTCAATAACTTTCCGCTCAATTTTTCTTTAAATACTATAGTCTCTATTCACGCGCAGTTCGCCCCAAAGGGGCGCTGTTTGAGCACGAATAGAGACTAACTATAGTATTTAAAGAAAAATTGAGCGGGCAGTACTAATTTAATGGATTATTGATTACTATTAAGTAACCAGAACACTTCGTTCCTTCTAATGTAGTCACGAAGAGCACAAACTCTTTCACTTGTTGTGGACTGATTAAGGTATTCATCAAATGAATAGTTTACTTTAACTTCATCATATTCAGCCTCTTCAGTGAATTGACTGATGAGTTGAGTTTCTTCACATAGATCTTTAAACTCAACCCAGCGAGATGGAAATGCTAAAGCTTGAATACAGTATTTAGCTCTTAATTGATTATAATAGCCAAATTCATCATCTTTAGTGATTAGGTCAGTTCGGCTACCAAATTTAAATGTTGATTCATTTAAAATACCAGCATTACTTCCTTTGCTACAGTTTTTTGATCTGTTGCCTCTGCCATTCATGCGACAGTCACGCTTTTGTTTTTTTTCATATATACCGCAAAGTTTAGTGGCATTATTAGTACCGCCAATCCTAGCAGTTATTTTACATATGGCTAACTTAAGGTCATCGGCAAAAAGTTGTTCGATGGCTTCTAAGTTTTCAAAGTTAATGGGCATGGCTTGAGATAAATCAAGGCGAGCGTTGTTTGGGTTTAATCTATTAATAGAAACTAATTTATCAATAATGTTTTTGCCAGTAACAGTGAGTAAATCTCTAAGGTATAGGTCTTCCTCATCTCCACTTTGAATGCGCTCCATGTACTCGGCAATAATATAACCAAAAAATCTGTTTGTAAGAAACGTATCTCTTTGTAGCATGGCATTGAATTGATCAAAGGCAACTTCGAGTAAGTTACGATCAATTAACATTATTTGCTCAGTATAATCTTGGTTACAAGTGCCTTCATTTTCAGGGAAAGGTGTGTCAACACATTCTTTTGAACTTAACATTTCATTAAAAAAATCATCATTGATTGTGCCGTCGTCTTGAATGAATATTTCAATTTTAGGTATAACAATTTTATTTAAAAGATTATCTCTTTCATTAAATTTATTTAAAACAAGAGAAATTCTTTTTCTTGTGTCAATGATACTGGCGTACACTGTAGGGCTTTTAAAGTATTGGTAAACTTTTTTTGCACGGTTTAACTCACCATACTTTGTTTTATCATTTAAAACTTCAATTGATAAATCAGAAATTTGTTGCTCAAGTTCTTTAACTCTGCGATCACGATTTTTCAAATAAAAAATAATTACGGAGTCTAAGTAGTTATTTATATTTTTAAAACTTTGAAAGACATTTGGTGGAGCTTGTGCAAGAGCTTCATCAACAACTTTCGTTGGATCAGGAATAAACCATGTCGTAAAGTAGTTAGTTCCATACACCATAGCTTCTGATAACATTTCTTCTATTTTGTCTTCAATTTTTAAAATTGCAATATCTGGGTTTTTCAGTTCAGGGATCTTGTCGAGGTTTCTTTCTAAGAACATCATTGGTGGCATATTGGCTTTAGGGTCTTGAAGTTCTTCGGGGTATGGCATGCCTAAAAGGAAGAAATAAGCTTTTTCTAATGGCCTCACTTTAATGAAAAAGTTTTGGGCTCCATCTCTACTTCGGCCATACATAATATGAACAAGGGTTTCTACAACTTTAAGAACACCGGCACGCTTAGCACTATCAATGTTGGTAGAGCTTGAGTTGGCATAGGTTTGTTTATAAGTCAGAAGCTCCTGTGCGTATGTACCTTCTAATGCTAGTTTATCTTTAATAAGGTTATTCATAGATTCAACAACGCTTTCTTGGAAGTCAGCCTGTGATTGCATTTGTGGTCTTAGACCATTTAAAACAGTTTGTAACCAATGTGAAATTTTTGGTAGTTCTCGAACTAAAATATGATATCCACGAAGTTGGCTTTTAGGATTGAGAGGGTCTGCTTGTCGATCTTCTTTTCTTCTTTCTTTTTGATCATCTAAAATTGCATGGGCATCTTTGGCCGAACAATAGGCCTCAGCAGAAGATTCAATAAGGCAAGATAGGGAGGCCCAATATTCTTTTTCATTAATTTGACTCATTCTTTTAGCAAACTCTTTATTTCGGGCAAAAGACACATAACTAGAGACAAGCGTACCAAAACGACTAGTTACCCCCTCACCACCGTCAATAAATGCACCCATTAGTCTAATAATTCCAGAGGTAATAGCAAGGCCCTGGTTTGGTCTGTTATTAAAGCATGACTCTAATTTTGGTAATGATTTGAGTGTTTCATTCACACCTTTGGCAAAAGTATCTAAAGCAATTGCTGTTCTTTTAGATACAGTATCAAAACTTTGAGCTGCATTTTTTACGCTGAGGTTACTTCCATTGAGTGTAGCCTTTTGTTCAGCTTCACTAGAAACTCTATTCATGAGAACATCCATAACTTGTCCACGAAATGAAGCATTTCCATCTTTTGCCATCATTCTTAAGTCAGAAATTTCACGCGATAATTTTCTCACTTCCATAAGTGGTCCCACTGTTTGCGGAGCTCCACCAGAGTTAGTCATGACGGGTTCAAAATTTTGTATAACAGTTTCTATACCAGAGCAATTGGGATCATTTCTAAGCTCTTGCATGGCTGAAAGAATTGTTTCAGATTGGCTAAGTGCTGAGGAGACCCAGTCTCCTTGTGATGTGCAAGTGCCATTAAAAAATGATGTGGCATGAACTTGTGTACTTAACGAAAGAATCAAAAAATGTATAAAAATATAATTAATGCGTAAAATATTTTTTTTCATATTTATTCCTTGGCTAAGCGCCTTTTTCTCAGTCTTTACTAACAAACTTATAGCTAGGAAAGATCAAAGAATTAGTTTTAATTTAACCCTAAGTGCATCATATCATTGATTTATTACTTCAAGTGACCAATTGAAAATATGTAAATAAATCAACAAACTGTCAAAAATATAATCACTATTTTGCACTAGAAATAAGTATACGATGTTTAAAATAGTCATTTAACCTATTCTTATAGTTCTACTAACACCTACATAAAAGCAAAAAGCTTGCCGGATTTATAGCTCTCAAAACGAAAATAAGCATTTAGTAGATCGATGACTTGTCTTAAAAGTAGTAAATAGGCAAATTTAGTCATAAGTGAATAATTTTTTGACGAAAGAAAAGATCTTCTTTTATTTTTAGTACTACTTAAATTCTGAAGACTTTACACATTTTTTAGAGCCAGCTGTATTTTGTCTATATGCATGTTATTTAAGTGATCTTGAAGCATAGAGGGCATATTTAGGTGAAAATTAAAAATTTATTTTTTATTATATTTTTTTGTATGTTAAGTTTAGCCACGGTTAGTAGCGAAGAGCTTAATCCTCAAAAAATTCCCAGTTCTATCTCGTGTTTAATGGGTAAGTCGAATCTTTTTGAGAGAGATTTTCCAATGGTAAAGTATGCTGAATCTACTGATTTTTTTTCAAAAGTAGCTGTAGCAGCAATTAAGAAAATTATTAATAGTAAACCCTATGATCAAGATGGTGTCGAGTTTAAAGTTGATTTATTTCAAGGAACCCCAAAGTTAACAGGTTATATAGTTATAAAAGAAAGTTATCAGCAAATTAGTTTGGCTAATGCTCGGTGTGAACAAGCAAGGGGTAATAACTTGGGTTTTGGATTTAAGTGTATCCTTAAAAATCCGATTGATTCACAAAAATTATATTTAAGTTATTTATATAAATACAAAAAAAAGCTTGGCGTATTTGCACTAAAAGTGAGTGAAGACAAAATTGGTTTAATGACAAAAAATATTTTTTCTTGTGAGTAAAAATACTCTATATAATAGGTCCAGTATTAATGACTAAGTGTCAGATAAGAATTTGATAGCATTATCCTTGGCAGTACTTATTTTTTCAAGATACTGAAAGGCTCCCTGTGCAAAGTCAGGTCGTCCACCGCCTTTACCCCCTAAGTCTTTGCTCATATGCTTTAGCAGGTCTCCGGCTTTAACGCCTTTGTTTAAGTCTTTTGTGACACCAACAATAATTGGGTGTGTATCTTCTCCTGTGCCAAGTATAACAACCACTCCAGTGCCTATTTTGTTTTTTAACTTGTCATTGATATCACTTAATATAGACCTATCATCTTGTTCAATTTTAGCCCAAACCATTTTAAATTTAGTATTACTATTTTCAATAAGAGTGGCATTGCTGATAAAATCATTAAGGTCTATTTTACCAGATTGACTAGATTTTAATTTTTTCTTTAAGTCACTAATTTCAACCTTTAATTTTTGCAAATAAACTTCAATAGGGGAGTCTGAACTTTGTTCTTTTGACTTATTTTTTGTGCTAATAATATTGCGCGTGAGTTGTAAATAATCTTGGGTGTCTTTTAAAGGAAGAACATATTTTTTATTTAAGTATTTAGTTTTTATAATGGAGCTTTCGTGGTGAGAGCTATTTAAATAGTTTAACGCTTCTTTGCGAGTAATAGCCTCAATACGCCTTACTCCAGCACTCACACCTGTTTCTTGTTTTATTTTAAATAAATGTATCATAGCTGTGTTTTCAACATGTGTTCCGCCACAAAGTTCAGTCGAAAACTCATCAATTTTTAATACTCGAACTTTGTCGCCATATTTTTCACCAAATAAGGCTAAGGCTCCTGAGGCAATGGCCTCATCATAAGTCATTTCACTTTTTTGCACATTCATTGATCTAAAAATCTCTTCATTAATTAAGTTTTCAACTTTAATTTGCTCTTCAAGAGAAAGGGGGTTGTTATGAGTAAAATCAAAACGTAATTTATCGGCATCAACTAATGACCCAGCCTGTCTTACATGGTCACCAAGGATTTTTTTAAGAGCGGAGTGAAGTAAGTGTGTAGCGGTGTGGTTACTAGCGATAGCATCTCTTTTGGATTGGTCTACAAGTTGATCAAAGTTATCATTGGCAATGATTTGTCCACTAGTCACTTCTATTTTTAGCCAATGAATATCTAAGATTTTAATACAGTCGTAAACATTGGCAGAACCCTTGTTATTTTTAATAGTACCGGTATCACCGCATTGCCCACCAGACTCTGCATAAAAACTAGTCTTAGCAAATGCAAGGTAGCCAGTTTCTCCAACCTTCAGATTGTCAATTTTTTTACTTCCGTTGGATAAAGCTAAACAAACAGAGCTTTCACTATAGTTTTTATTGTATCCGGTGAATATGGTAACGCCATTTTCATCGACGATTTCCTTACTAACTTCGGATAAGTGTTTTTTAAGTTGGTCTTGGTCTTGTCCCTTCCAAGAGCCTTTAGCTTTACTTTTTGCCTCAGCCATATGTTTATTAAAATCTTCCTCGCTGACACTAAAGCCATTTTCTTTGGCTATAACTTGGGTGAGGTCTAAAGGGAAGCCATAAGTGTCGTAGAGTTTAAAACTAATCTCTCCAGGTAATGACTTATTAGAGCTAGATTTTAGTTTTTTTAGAGCCGTCATCAAAATATCTGTACCCTGGCTTAATGTCTTTTTAAAACGGTTCTCTTCGTCGCGACAAGTTTGCAGGATAAGAGATTTATTTTCTTTAAGCTCTGGGTAATTATCCATCATCATTTCGATGACAGTATTTGTTGTGTTTGGCAGAAGGCTATCATTTTCAGAAAGTTTATGTCCGTAGCGAATGGCCCGTCTCATAATTCTTCGTAATACATAGCCACGGCCTTCATTAGAAGGGGTTACGCCATCTCCAATTAAAAAGGCGCTAGTTCGGCTATGGTCCGCTAAAACCCTTAAGGCCACATTGATATCATTTTGTTGTTGGTCTTTAGAGCCTGTTATGTATTGTGTACCGCTAATACGTGTGGCTGTCTGAATAATATCAGTAAAAGAGTCCGTGTCATAGTTGTTCATTTTACC
>CALJPJ010000051.1 GCA_937980625.1 uncultured Bdellovibrionales bacterium | reverse complement strand
TTAATTTTAAAAGTTTCTGTTGAGAAAAACTCATCCGAAGATAAGCTTATAGAATTTGAAAAATACTGTCGTGAATTTTTCTCAGAAATGGAAGCCATTAACTTGTATACATCAAGTAATAAAGAGTTTGATGATCATGTGTACTCTGTAAAATTAAGAAAACGAATGGGTACTTCATTAATATTAGATAAAATTAAACAATTTACAGGTATAAGTAATGTTGATCTGGTTAGCCAAGACTCTGCTCTTTATATTTAGTGTTGGCCTGACATCAAGTGTTTTACTGGCTTCTACCGTTGAGTTAAATAGTTTTTTAAAAAATAAAGAGTTTTATGGTACAGCCCCGCGTCAGGAGTATGAGTTTAAGTTTGCTATCAAATTAAGTGACAACCCAAAGTTAAATGTAAAAAATTTAAGTACGAATATTGCCAAAGGTTTAAATAAGCTAATCACTAAAAATAAATTTAAATTTAGTAAACAAATTTTTGAAAAGTATAGTTTTTCTCAAAAATTTGAAACCTTTGTTTTTAAAGATATTTACCTAGACACTAGTGACTTTTTAATAAATAGAAATAAATCAGCTTATAGACTTCGCTACAGATGGGTTCGTCAAGAAAAATATTATCGCTATCGTTTGTTTCCATTTTTAAAGACTTTTTACCCTGATCGTTGTGAAATTCAATTTAAAGGTGGATACAAAAAAAATAAATTTAAAAATACAATTACAGTTAATGAAACTAGATTTGAATTTCGTAATCAATCTAAACCGTTCAGTGTTAGTAAATCTGCACCTCCAGCACCTTGGCCTGAGGATGAGTATTTAAGTTATGCTCAATCAGGTTATTATAAAAATTTTGCTATTTTGCCAATGAGAAAACTTATTGAACAAATATCAGATAAAATTAAATCAATTGAATTAATGCCATCTATGGAGGTTGTCACTGAACGCTATAGAACTCACCTGACTATTAAAAGTCCATGGGGAATTGGTCCTAACCCAGAGCATGCGTTTATTATTACAATTGATAAAGCCGTAGCTAAACGAAGATCAAAAAACATTTCTAACTCTAATATTAGTTTAAGTCAGCTATTAGAAATTGAAGTTGAAATAGACAGAAATATTTCTACTGAAATCAATCGGCTGGCAAATATAAAATCAAAAAAAAATACTTATAAAAGGTCAGCACAGGAATTTTCTTTGTTAGCTCGGAGTAATATTGAGTCTGATTTGTTCTTAATAAAAAATATGATTGCAAATACTTTAGAAGAAAAATACAAAGTTAAGCCCTTGCCTGTAACAAATAAATATTCAAGATTTATTAAATGGTTATAGAAAGGTACTGAGCGGAGTTCAATTTGCCAGTGCGACTTTTTTTCTTATTAATTACCTCGATAGGTGACCAGTAGTCTAGCACTTTTCGAGGCCTAATGTTTGGCTTGATGCTCGTTCGTTTGAGGTTTTATGGTCATGTTTAAATTGGGCTCATTTGAAAGGTCTGCACTACTTGGGTGGTCAGATTGTATTTCTAAAAAATCAGACAAATTGTCGTGTAAGTTTCCTGTTTCTTTGGCAATCTTTTTTGCCTCTGGGCCGACGTAGGTTATTTGTTCTAATAATATTTTTCCCAATACTTTGTTTAAACGTTTACTAAGGTTTATGATTTGAACATATTCTTTTGGAAGCCTTGCCTGTTTCTTATCAATTTTAATGGCTTCTTCTACACCTGAGGTCTTGACGTTATCGACTAGTTTTCTGATCTCTTTAATGGTGTGCTTTTTAATGTAAGGGAGAGCTTTATCCTGATCTTGCTTGGACATTCTAATGAGCTCATTGGCTTGGCCTGCGCTAATTTCGCCTTGGTTACGGGCGTCTTTTACTTTTTTAGAAGAAAGTGCATCACGCTTTATTGCTCCTGTGATCACTGATTTTGATAAACCTAGTTTTTCAGAGTTAATAGCAGCAAAAGAAGTATTGTCGGCAAGTTCTTGCTCCTTTTTTTCTGCTTTCTCTGCGGTACTTAGTTTTTTAGTGTCCATTGATATTTTTGTGGCAGAGGGGTTGAGCTCTTCGTAGATTTTACGGCCTCTATTTAGACATTTTTCGAACTGAAGTTTGCTGAGTGACTTCCGAACTAAGTTTTCATCGATGGAAATCAGCTCTTGCTCAGGGTCTGGCTTTTTTACCACGATGACTTCAACTTCGTCCCAGCCAAGGTTTTTGATAGCACAATAACGGCGGCCACCAGCAAGAAGTTCTTTTTTACTATTCACGCTGAGGGGATGGATAAGTCCTACTTGATCGATACTTTTAGCGAGCATATCGACATTTGAGTTTAATCGTAGGTAATGGTTATTTGTTTTAATCTCACTGAGTTTCATTTTAGCCACAAGAATATCCTCCACTGAAGTATGAACTCATATTGAACCTAAAATTTAGTGAGCTGTCACGAATTGGTTGAGTGATCTTTACTTTTTAGTATTGCGGATAGTTATATAATTAATTTAGCCTAATTGCTTCGCAGCAATAGATAGTTATATTCATTAACTTACTGGTCTAATTGGTATAGCGGGCCATTGAAATATTTAGAGCCAGTATAAAAAGCAATAGTTAGGACAAGGCTTCCAAACAAAGTGCTATTCATAAAGGTCTAAGACAGACTGAGTTTTATATTTATAGAAAGTATTAATGCGGCAAGTCCCAGAAGTGTGTCCGTACCTTTTGAAAATTAGCGCAGAACTGGTAACGTACCAGGAGCTGGTGAAAACCAAACCGTACTAAAGTCCCAAGGTGGGGCAGCAAGGTTATATACAGCATGAGATGTCACATAAAAATCTGAGACATTTGTGGAGTGATGATTGTTTGATCCAGCAGCGCCTAGGCCGCGAAAACTACCAGGTGCTGCAGGACCAAAAACTGGACCAGTGGCAAAGCTATCTTTAAGAGTTGGTAAATCATTATCGCCAATAAAAGCTCCATTAGTTGCTCCTGTTCCGGTAACATTACCAGTGGCAAATGACCTTTCGATGCTGTAGGTGTGCCCATAGCCCGTATGTCCACCAACTAAAGTGGTTCCAATGACATTGCCGGTGGCGAAAGTGTCTCTAATGTACCCATAGTTTATACCAACAAAGCCACCAACATTAAAGGATGTAGATGTGACATTCCCAGTGGCAAATGACTTAGTGATAGTTCCAAAGTAATTATACCCTGCAAGGCCCCCTAAAGCTGTGGTGCCAGTTACATTTACTGAAGAACTTGAAGTTGTTATATTTGAACCAAAGGTATAAGCTCTACCGACTAACCCTCCAGTTGAGTGAGTACCAGATACTGAGCCGGCTGAAGTAGTATTAGTAATACTTCCTTCATTAAGCCCTACAGCACCACCACAACGATCATTTGTGCATGTCACTGTAACATTAGTATCAATATTAGTGATTGTTCCATCAGAAAAACCAGCAGCGCCTCCGGCTCGCCTATTGCCATCAATAGTCCCGCTAAAGTAGGCGTCAGTCAGTTGATTATAAAGCCTTGCAACTAGGCCACCAACATCATCTACACCAGTAATATTTGCATTTGTAACGCGAAAGTTTGTAATTACTGAGCTAGCCCCAGCTTTTCCAAATAAACCTACAGAGCCTCGTGTTCTGTTGATAAATAAATTGTTAATAGTGTAGCCACAGCCATCAAAACTTCCAGTAAATGAAGCTCCTGAAGTGGTGCAGTTTGTATAGTCAGCATTACAGCCGCCAATGGGTATAAAGCCATTGCCAGTGGTGCCTGTTATCCAGGTGCTAGTTGCTGAAGCATCAATATCTTTGCCTAGTTGATAGTGATCGGTTAATCCAGAGTTCATTAGCTGTAGTTGGTTAATATTACAAATTATATAAGGGTCACCAGCTGACCCATCGCCAAGGACAAATGAAGGGCTATCTACAGCTTCTGTTGTACACTTACCAAGGTCGACAACACTTGATCTTTCAGTTATATGATAGTTTTCCTTACAAGAACAAATTAATATGGCGAGTATGACAACTATAATTTTCATTTTTACTTCCTCATTCTATTAAAATTGATTTTATATTAGAGTTATATGAGCTGCGTATACGTTGGTATGAGTCAAATAAGCTACTATCCACTGAGCTGGGCATTCTTCTAATCGGAACATAGTACTCATATGATTTTGGTTTTTGTTTTTTTAAATAGTTAATTTCATTAAACTCAGTAATTTTTTTTTCACTTTCAGGAAGGATTTTTTGTACATAAACTTTATTCTTTGGCAGGTCTAATTTTACATAATTACTTTTATCAAAGTCAGGAAATAACTCCGGGACTTCTTGTGCTAGTGAGTCATAGCCTCTATTAGCACAACCCACCGTTGTTAATAAAATTAATATTAAAAAATACTTACTCATAACAACCCCTGTATTCTGGAATTAATTTAAAGTGAATTTCGGTACGGCGATTTACTTTTTTATTTTCTATTTCACTTTCAGGTTCTAATAACTCGTTTTCACCAAGTGAAGTTATAATTTCAATTTTATGACTAGAAACATCTCTTTCGGTTAAAAAAGATTGAATTTTTTTAGCTCTTCTAAGCCCGAGTTCTTTATTGTATTGAGTGCTGCCAACAGTAGAAGTATGACCAAATATTTTTATTGACTGAATATCAAAGTCTCTATCTCTGACAGTTCTGATGATTGTTTCTAATCTATTTTTTTGAATATTAGATATTATACTTGAGTCATTTTTAAAAAGTATAGTGATGGCATTGCTATCACCAAAAAGATAAGCTTTTTTACAAAGATCTTTTTTGTAATCTTCAACAATTTTAGTAGGTTTGCTTTTATATTTATTACTGTTTTGCTTTATATCTTTAGATAAGGTGCCAGGAGTAAACTTTAAGCCAGCAACAACTCTGAAGTCATTGCCATCATTATCGGAAAAGAAATTACCAAAACCGATTCCAATAAACCCATGAATGTTTTCTTTTAAGCCACCACTTGCACCAAAAAATAGCTCCGCCGGATTGACATCACCACTAAAAATTGGATTAGTAAAGTTTTGTAAGTACTCAATATTAAGTCCAATTTTTTTATGAACTGGTAAATAGGCGCCTATTCCGGCTGTTAAAACTTCACTTTTATCTATGTGTATAACCCCAAGATTATCCACAAATTTTGCATCAGAGTTGAGTTTATACCCTAAGTTAAAAGAAACCTGAAAATAACGGAATAAATGCTCATAGATTAAGAATAGCCCATAACCAAGGCCAGAGTCAGATAAAACTTCGTCAGTACCGTAGTTTTCAGGTGGGTTTGCTTTATCTAAAATAGCAGTTTCACCTCCATTTAGAGGAATAGATAATACTGGCATCAAAGTAAATGCGTTTTTTTTACTATCATATATTCTAAACTTTGATTTTAAATCGATGTCTTGGAACTCAGTGATAGTTTTATCTAAGTTGTTTTCAAAATTTGATAAAGAAGTGTTAATAGCTAATTGCCACCAGGGTTTCAGGTAATATGCGGCCCCGAGGTGTATGCTTTGCATGGAACTAACAATTGAGTCTATTTGCTTAGAGTTATCAGAATTTTTTATTGTTAAAGGTTCATCAACATAAGATATTCCTAGGTTAAATAGCCATTCATAATGGTTAATGACATGACTACTTGAAAGTCTTGCATCTTCAATCATTTCAAATGTTAATGAGTTTGACCTAGAAAATTGCTGTACATTCACAGCATATACAAATGGTAAGTAGGTAAAAAATATTATTAAAATAAATGATTTAAATATAGCGTTGGTTGAATAGGCTTTAGAAGGTGTCATATCTTCAGATTATTTCAATACTTAGTGTAATAAACAAGTTATATGTATTGAATCTAGCCTGTTAGCTAATAAATATGATTTATTTAAAAACAATAATTGTATATTAATACATTTGTCTAGTTAGGTAAAGGGCAGACAAATTGGGCCTCTGAGGCTCTTGTTGTTTGGGGCAGAAGCAAATGCAAAAAATGAGAGCAAAACTGTAAGAATTAAAGCTATATAATTGTGAAAGTTTTTTTATTTGAGTGACCTATAACTATCTCTCATCTCCAAACAAATTACTTGATTTTTAAATCTAATTTATCCCAAACACAACAGAGCTCTTCTACTTTTTGCCCACCAAGAACAGCTTGTTTTATATCGTCTGTAACTTTTGCTCCTGTGCTTTCATAAAATCGAATAGTTGGGTTATCTTTTAATACCCAAAGGTAAGCTTTTTCATAACCTTTTTGAATATGTACATCAAAATAACTTTTTAATAGCTTTAAACCAATTTTTTGGCCATGAAATTTTTTTAACAGATAAATGCAATATACCTCAGCATAATCTTCAAAACCTTTATCTCTAGCATTGTATCCATTTATAAAGCCAACAACTCCATTTCTATCTGATTCAGCAACAAAGGTTGTTTGTGTCTTATCAGCTGTGACCCTCTTCCATAGGTCATATCGATTTTTAAACACCAATGGTCTATCATCTAAAAGACTTTGTGGAAGCAACCCCTTATAAGCTTCTCTCCAAGAGTTTGTATGCACATTCGCAATTTCAGCAGCATCATCAATGATTGCTTTTCTAATTATCATTATCCATTGACCTCATTATTTTTATGCCCAGATCCTTTTCTGCATATCGTGTAATGACAAGCATAAAGTGGCTTTAAGTCATCTTTAACCTCTATTTTACTTTACTGCAAATACATGAGCCTCTAAGCATTATTAACCCTCTGTATAATAAGCTACTCAACATAATTAAAACTTAAAGATTATTTTGCAAAAGAAGTCTTATGTTTTCTGTAGTTTAATTTGTATGATATTAAATAATTTAATGCTTTGGTTTCATTAGCTTCAAAACATTTCCATCTAAATCTTCAAATACCAGCATATGCCCCCAGGGAGCATCTGCCTCATCTAAAATTTTAGCGCCGGATTTTTCTAAAGTAACTCTATCTTCGGCAATATCACTTGATTCAAGAGTTAATGTCGCACCAGCATGAGCGCCATGTGAATCTTTTGGTATGACCGGAACTGCGTTGCCTTCAGTCCAATGTAAACCAATATTAATCCCTCCGCATTCTAAAGTCGTCCAATGTTGATCACTATGGATAATCTGCATATTCAAGCAATCTGAGTAAAAGCTTACAGCTTTTTTCATGTTAGACACATTATAATAAATATCTTGTACCCCTTTTATCATTATTTCTCCTCGGTCACTATTTTTTAAATATGTTCTACTTATACTAAATATATAAAACTAAAAGCAAGATAGCATTATTTATTTTTGATTTGAAAGGCCGAATATAAATTAGATATTATCAGTTAAATTTAATGTAAAAAGAGTCCTGTTTTTAAAAACATAGGTCTTATTATTCTGATGTTTATGATCAAGAGCTAAGTTCAGTCGGTGTTAAGGGCAAATCACTTTATATGGGTGTAAAGATGGTAGGTTTGTTTGTAAGCCCCACTTACAGGCTAAATAGCCTTCAATTTTTTGGTGTTCCAAAGTAGTGAGAGTATC
The DNA here is from genome assembly GCA_937980625.1 of uncultured Bdellovibrionales bacterium. GTDB lineage: Bacteria > Bdellovibrionota > Bdellovibrionia > Bdellovibrionales > UBA1609 > JAHDIR01. Next base: position 2,120 of record CALJPJ010000051.1, on the reverse strand, counting down.
AGAGTAAACTAAAATCTCTGAAATTTGTCCACCAAACTGATGCACGCCAACAGAAAAAGTGGGTGTTAAACTTCCAATCACCTGTCTTGTGATAGCAACGTCATTAGTAAATTCTGCAGCCACAAGGTCAAACTGATCATAAACCCATGAATAAAAACTACTGCCGGTTGTAGTTGGAGAATATGTATTGCCCGACATTGAATAAATTGCTTGTTGACTCACGTTACCATCAAAACTCCAAAAACCAACAGAGCGTGCGTCTGGAGCTAAATGCCCAGCACTGTACTGACCCCAAAGTTGAGCTAAATCTGTAGCTTGTTGTAGGCCAGAATCCATTTTATAAATTATAAAAACAGTTCTTGAGTTAAAGCTATGAGCATTATCAAAGTGATCGTCTATTCCATCAAATTCAACTGAACCAATATTATCTAGTAAATTTAATGTTGGATTTTGTAGAGCTACAGACATAGTCGCATGATTTCCTTGCCCACTTTTATCAAGCCAACATTGAACATCATCTCCCTGATTTAATGCGGGTGTTAAGCAGCTAGAAGATTGAAATAAGGTTGTCGAGTCGTTAGCGTCTAACCAAACTTCCAAACTATCATAGTCTAAAGGTGAAAAAACTTGGCTTGATGGACTTTCTTCACCATCAATGACCGAATGACTTAAGCTTGTTGTTAGATTCCGGTCACAAGCTATTATTAGAAATAATATATTAGACATTAAAATATATTTTAATTGTTTCACTATTTTCAAAATTTATACCTATATTTAAGTAGTAAATCTAAGCGTCGATGCTCGATTTTATTAATATTAATTTTTAAATCCGTTTGTTTGTAGATAGCTTCCAAACCAACTATTGAAGAATTATTTAATTTGTAATCTAAACCTAACCCTCCACCAAGTATGACAATATTATCGATTTCAACATCAACTGGCTGGGATATAATGAGTGCTCCTAAAACAGATATATTTAAGTTTTGTAGACTCATAATCTGTTGAGACAAAGACAGATCTAAAAACAAATATTTAAACTTATCTACATTTAAATTCTGACCTTGAACTTGATAATAAGTACTTTCATTTATCCCTAAAGTACTTTTTAAATATGATGACTCATTCCAAATATAATTTAATCCGAGATGAAAATTAAAGAGGTTAAGTTTATTATTTTTAATATTATTATCTTTATTTTTTGTGTCTTTATAATTTTTAGCGATATAAGATGATCCAAAAAAACTTTCCCAATGCTTACTCCATACTTGAATAATGTTAATGTTTATATAGGGCTGAAGTTCACTGACAAGTGATATATTTGAGGTGTTTAGTTCATGTAAAGAATCGTACACGCCACCAAATTTTATTTCTAAATGATGAAAGATATAACTTTTTTTGATTTCAGAAGGGTCTGGTAGTTTTTGATTTTCACTAGTGCTACTGAGAATTCTTGTGCTATTTATTTCCTCATTACCTTTAATAATATAAGGTTGAACTTGATGCCAGCTTTGTAAGAGTTCACAGGGTAGTCCATTATTTAAATTATTAAATTTTTCTTTATGATATAAAATGGGCAGTAAGACTTCGTCTTTGGGTTGAATTTTATTAATGTCTGTAATTTGTTTGTTTTTTTGTTTGGCTAAAATTAATTGACCTGCTTTAAAAGGTTTTGAAAAGCCGAATAATCGTATTAGTTTACCAATAGAGTCACCTTTTTTTACGACGTATTTACAGTAAGTTAACCCAATAGATTTACCTAAATAATCTTTTTGATTTAAGCTTAAAATGAAGCTTTCACTGGCAAGGCTAAGGCTTGTAAAAGTTGTTATAAATAAAACTAATATGAGTTTGTTAAGTGTAAACATTACTAGTACTTATCGGCTTATTTGCACTTATATATAACTTAAAGCGTAACTCCTAGACTTTAATGTGAGTAGACTACTTTTATGTAAGCGTTTATCTCGCCGTTACAGAGAAACGAGCACTTATTCGAAGAAAAACAACTAAATAGATATTTTATAAATATAATTGTTTGTTAAGTAAAAAATATTAGACTTTAGGTATTCTGGCGTATGTAAGTTTGATAATCAATTTTAATTGCGACTAAAGTTCATCGCTTG
>CALJPJ010000050.1 GCA_937980625.1 uncultured Bdellovibrionales bacterium | reverse complement strand
ATTTCAAAAAAGATTTTTGATGGACCAGGTTTCAAAATTGGAAGGTATTTATGATTATATGTTGATAGATACAGCCCCAGGTATCGATGATGATGTATTATATTTAAATTCTGCAGCTAGTGAAGTGTCTATTGTTTTGACGCCTGACCCATCTAGCTTATTAGATTCATATGCTTTAATTAAAGTTCTAAATAAGCAGTATAAAGAGGTGAATTTCTCGATTATTACTAATTTTGTTAAAGATAAAAATGAATCGTTAAGGCTTTTCAGAGCTATCAGTGATATGGCAGAACAACAATTTAATGTACATCTTAAGTACTTAGGATACGTGCCAGTTGATTCAAACCTTAGAAATGCAGTTAGAAGTAGGCAGTTGGTTACTTTGAGTAATCCAAGATGTCCGTCGAGTTTTGCAATTCAAAATTTAGCTAAAAATATGACAAGTGTTAATAATTTAACAGAGTCTAAGGGTGGCATGCAGTTTTTCTGGGGTCAAATGTTGAATGTGGCATGAAATTTATGGACTTTTGGTCGCGCAAAACATTTGCTAAAATATTATGAGAACTAGGGGTGGAGATAAATGAGTACTAAGAATAGTGATAATAGCCTACTTAAAAAATATAAAGAAGATCCAGCAAAGTTAACTTCGCGTCAGAAGGATCAATTAATTATGGAGTATGCACCTTTAATTAAATTTATAGCTCAAAAAATTGCAATGCGTTTACCTTCTAATATTGAATTAGATGATTTAATTTCTAGTGGAGTTATAGGTTTAATGGACGCTATGGATAAGTATGATCCAACCCGTGATAATAAATTTAAAACTTATGCTGAATTCAGGATTAGGGGTTCTATTTTAGATGAACTTAGAGCACAAGATTGGGTGCCTAGATCTATTCGTGATAAAGCAAAGCTACTAGATCGTACAATTATAAAACTTGAAACAGAATTTGGTAGAACACCTACAGATGAAGAGGTAGCGGCAAAATTAGGTTTAACAATGGATGGGTTTTATACTTTAGTGAGTGAAGTGCGGCCAGTGAGTGTGTTGTCAATTGATGAGCAAACGACATTTAGCTCTGTTGATAAAAAATCTTTATTAGACTTACTAGATAGCTGTAATTTAAATAACCCATTAAGCCAATTAAATTTAAAATCAGTAAAAAAAATTGTAACATCATCAATAGAAGAATTGCCAGAAAGGCAAAGGTTAGTTCTTTCACTTTACTACTATGAAGACCTTAATTTAAAAGAGATAGGTCAAATTTTAAGAGTAACTGAAAGTAGAGTTTCTCAGCTGCATGCCCAGGCTATTGCTCGCTTAAGAGCTAAACTGCAAAGTCAGGTAAGCCCAGCTGCGGCCTAATATACAAAGATCTAGATTAAACCTGACGCCTTTAAAAATGAGTCACGATTAAGTCATACAGGTTGAATTAAAAAAATACATGGCCATACTCTACTTTGTTATCCTGAGCGTAGCAAAGGGTTTTACTCAAAAACACAAAATTAAGTATTTAATATATTATGAAGTCTTTGAATATGTAGATGATGCTATTCAAAGAGAAAAGTTCATAAAAGGTAAAAATAGAGCATATAAAAACGAATTGATTAAGTCGTGACTTCTATAGCTTAATCAATCAACATCCTTGAAATCTTTTTTTATAGATCCCATATGCTCGATAATATAATTTTGTATTTTTTTAAATAATCGACTTTCAGCTTGTCTTACAGCTTCGCGAGTAGTTCCGTATTTATTACCGATTTCTTGTAGTGTTAAAGGTTTTTCTGCTAACATTCGTTGATCAAGAATAAAGAGCTCTTTTTCATTTAAAGTATTTTTGATTTTTTCAATATGGGTTGTGAGTTGGCTAAGTAATTCAAGTTTTTCGACTTGAGATTCAGGGCTTGCCTCGTAAGGTGAGGTTTGTAAGTCCAATAGTGTAGATTGATCATCGTCATTAAGTGTTTGGTCTAAACTAATATCTTTGCCTGACATTCTTTTGGACATATCTTCAATTTCTTTTTCTGGGATATTCATTTTTTGACTAATTAACTTAACTTGTTCGCCAAAGCCAAGTTGCTCAAGTTCTTTTTGTTGTTTTTTTAGCTGATAAAAAAGTTTTCTTTGGTTTTGTGTGGTTCCAATTTTTACTAATGAGTATTGTTTCATGAGGTACTCTTGAATATATCCTCTAATCCACCATACGGCATACGATATTAAGCGCACTCCTTTGTCTGGTTGATAATCTTTTACCGCGTGCATAAGCCCAAGATTACCTTCTTGGATGAGGTCTATAAGTTTAGCGCCAAATTTTGCGTACTCCATGGCAACCTTAACAACAAACCTTAGATTGGAGGTTACTAAAATTTCAGCCAGCTGAGGGTCTTTAGTGCTTATATATTCTGTGGCAATTCTTTTTTCTTCGTCTCGGTCTAAAACAGGAAAACTACGGATTTGAGCTAAATACTGTGTCAGTGGGTCTGATGAGGTGAGCTCACCTTTGGATTTGATCACTGGCATAGTTGTAACGACTTCAGGAGTTACAACTTTAGTTTTTACTTTTTTAGACGTTTTCTTTTTTTTAGATTTTTTTGCCATTTTTTTGCAAGTTTAGCCCACGTATTTTTCGAGTTTTTTAGTTAACATAGTTTTAACCATACCCTTAGCAAGGGCGAGGTGCATTGGCAAGCTGATCACGAGGTTTACCTCAGAGCCATCAGAATGGTCGTTAATTTCCATTTCAGCTTTAAACTGTTTACTATTGGCGCTGCCACACAAATTGTCTTCATCAAATTCGCATGAAAAATTGGCGTCGAGTTTACGAATGTCTTTGTCGTTTTCAAAGAGTTTTTGAATTTTAGCAAAGCACTCTTCGGGACTATTTTTACTTATATGTGATAATTTAACTTTTGGCATAAGTAAAAATAAAACGAAATGGTAATAAAAACAAGTATGTAATTAGTGGCTGCCTTTACGATTTGAGTTAATACAATGCATCTATAGTGCCTAAATAAGTACTATGGAAGCTCTTTCATATTTATTTATTTTCTTTTTTCCTTTATACTGGCTTTCATTTAATTTAGCTCTTTGACTCAAAACATAGTCTTTAGACTAGTTGGTATAAAGCGGCGGCGAGTAGGTTTGAACGTTATGGCATTTGTAATAGATAAAAAAAGAACTCATTATTGTGGGCAGCTAAATGCTGATAACTCAGGAGAAACGGTAGTATTAATGGGCTGGGTCGACTCTCGACGAGATCATGGTGGCTTAGTATTTATCGACCTGAGAGATCGCTTTGGAATTGTTCAAATTGTTTTTGACCCAAGTAAAACTGAGTTAGGTGTGGCCAAAGATTTTAGAGGTGAGTTTGTAATTGCCCTAGAAGGTAAGGTTAATCTTCGCCCAGAGGGTATGGTTAATAAAAAGATACCCACAGGTGCTATTGAAATTGAAGCCACTTCCTGTGAAATTTTATCTTCAGCAGAAACGCCACCGATTCAAATTGGTGACGAGAAAGTCTCAGAGCTGATGAGGCTGAAGTATAGGTACTTAGATCTTAGGTCTAAAAAATTACAAAATAATTTAATTATGCGCCATAAATCGATGCAAGCTGTTCGCAATTTTTTAGACTCACAGGACTTTTTAGAAATTGAAACACCTGTTTTATATAAAAGCACTCCAGAAGGAGCGAGAGATTATTTAGTTCCTTCACGAGTGAATCAAGGTCACTTTTATGCATTGCCACAAAGCCCGCAAACTTTAAAGCAGTTGTTAATGATTGGAAATATGGATAGGTATTTTCAAATAGTTAAATGTTTTAGAGATGAAGATTTAAGGGCTGACCGGCAACCTGAATTTACTCAAATTGATTTAGAAATGAGTTTTGTTGATACAGATGATGTATTAGCTATGAATGAGTCTTTGTTGAAGTTTATTTGGAAAGAGTTAAAGGGTGTAGATATAAAACCCATCACCCGTATTACTTATGATGAAGCTATGAATAAATATGGTTGCGACAAACCAGATTTAAGAATTCCATGGGAACTGACTGACCTCACGGAAACCCTTTCTAGTACTGGTTTTAAAGTTTTTGATGATGTTTCAGCAAGAGGTGGGAGTATTAAAGCCTTGGCTGTCCCTGGCTATGATGGAGTTTCAAGAAGCAAAATAGATAAATTAACTAAGTTAGTTAAGCAAATGGGTGCAAAGGGTTTAGTTTGGGCCAAAAAAGACGGAGATAGTTATAATTCTCCAGTTAGTAAATTTATTAATAAAGAAACCTTTGATAAAATTTTTAATAAGTGTAATGCCAGTGATGACTCATGTGTGTTTATTATTGCAGATGACTTTAAGGTCACTTGTGCCTCCCTATCGATGTTAAGAGGACACCTAGCTAATGAGCTAAATGCAGTGGACACCTCCGTAGATAAATTTGTTTGGGTCGTTGATTTTCCGATGCTTGATTATTCGCCAGAACAAAAAAGATGGGTAGCTATGCATCACCCATTCACTCAGCCTGTAGATGAAGATATGGAAATTATTTTAAACCAAGATGAAAAAAATTATGCCAAAGTTAAAGCCAAGGCTTATGACTTGGTTTGTAATGGTTATGAGTTAGGTGGTGGTAGTATTCGTATACATAGTCAAAAAATTCAAAATAATATTTTTGATGCACTGGCTATTGGCCCCGAAGAGCGTGCTGAAAAATTTGGATTTTTCTTGGAAGCATTAAAATATGGAACTCCCCCGCATGGTGGTTTTGCTTGGGGATTTGATCGTTTAAATATGATTTTAAGTGGCACAGATGCAATTAGAGATGTGATTGCCTTTCCCAAAACTGCAAAAGCCACTTGTTTGATGTCAGAAACACCAGGCAAAGTTGAATTAGATCAACTATTAGATTTAGGGATTCGATTAAGTCAGTCAGCTAAAGAGAATTTAGAAGTTCAAAGTTAACTATGGTCAATTGTCGAGTTGTTCTATTTTGAATTAGTTAGTTATAAAAAATGTATTTAATTGAGAAATAAATTTATTTTTGACTAAAGAATCTACAGTCTGCACCGAAAAGAGATATAATAAGAGATATCAATTTGATGTACTCATGGAGGAGAGATCAAACGGTGAAGAAGTTTAGTTCAATTTTGCCAGCTAACTCGCGATTAACAACTGTTGATCTGTCTGCAAGTCCATCTCGGAGACCTGGCTCTTATAATCCATTTACAGGTAAGATTGTTCAAGGCAAGCAGTCGATTAAAATGGCTCCAATTAAAGGTGTTGCACCAACCCAGCTTGATAAGGTTTCAATCAGCAAAGAAGCAAAAGATGCAGAAGTTCAAAAAATAGGTGTCACAGATATAAATAATGAAGAAAAAACAAGTTCAGTTTTATCTAAGCATATTAAGTATAAGGGTTATGTCTAGTAGGTGATTAATAACGTCAACACGCCCTATTGTAGAAATAAAATTACCAAGGAGTCCAATAATCAACTTATATGATAAATGAGGCTTTAAATTCACCCTTATCACATGTAATTTGTAAAGTTGAACTCAAGCACTTTAAATAGGCTTGAGATAAGCTAAGCCCTAAGCCTATTCCTGTTGTGTGATTGAGCATATTTTCATCAAGTGTAAATGGTTTAAAAATATTTTCAATAACCTCAGGTTGTACCTCATCACCTTTGTTGATTACTACAAACTCAGCGCTATTTTCATTCTCTTTAACTTCAAGAATAACTTTACTTTGATTGTGAGAAAACTTAATTGCATTATCTAAAATTTTAGTAAGTACACTATGTATAATTTTTTTATCTGAATTAATACTTAAATTTGAATCTTTAATATCTAACTTTAATGATTTTTTATCTAGATGTGTTTCAAATAATTTAGAAATATTACTAGTTATGTCATTAGTTGAAATGGTCATTTTATTAACTTCCAGAATGCCTGTTTCAGCTTTAATTAAGTCGAGCACATCATTAACAATATTTTGTAGTTTATCATTGCTTTTTTGTATACGGTTTATAAACTTATTTTGTTCCTCATCAATCTTAGTTTCTTTTAGTAGGTCAGTATAGCTAGTAATTACTGTGAGTGGCGTTTTTAATTCATGGTTGATAAGGTACATAAATTGTGTTTTTGATTGGTCTAGAATTTTAAGCTCTTTATTGGCTTTAGATAACTCTAAATTTTTTTGTTGTAGTTCAGAGCGAATTTCATATTTTTCAATGGACTTATTAACCGTATTAACTAGATCAATAGGGTCCCAAGGTTTTGTAATGTAGCGATAAACCTCACCTGAATTAATAGACTCAATAACAGATTCAATGTCTGTGTAACCGGTAAGTAAAATACGCATGCAATTTGGATCAATTTCAATAGATTTTTTTAAAGTTTCTACGCCATTCATACCTGGCATTTTTTGATCACTAATAATTAGGGAGACTTTATTATCGTTTAGTAAGTGAAGACCATCACTTCCTGAAGTTGCGGTTAAGACATCGTAGTCTTTTCTGAATAATCTAAAAAGTGCATCGACAATGTCTTGTTCATCATCAATGCATAAAATTTTATGTTTTTTGCTCAAGGTTTATACTCCAGTACTAAATTATATTTTATAGATGCGTGAAACACAGCTGTTATATAATAACAAATACAAAGTAAAATTTCTTCTATAAAATATAGGGTTCGACCTTAAGCTAATTTTGACTGAAAGAGTTAGAAACATAGGAAATCGTTCAATGGACTGAGGTTGCGACTCAGATCAGACTAATAGGTAGGTAATACAAACTTCAATAAATAACCCCTTAAATTCTAAGCTTGTTTAAATCATAATGTGCTCAAACAGCTCCCTCCGGGAGAACTCCGCGCATTATAATGTAAACAAGCTTAGAATTTAGGGAGTTATTTATTGGAATTGGTCTAAGCTATTGGTGGTGGGTGGGAATACTTTGTTGTGTTTTAAATTGGGAATATTTAATTAAATAAGTTTATATAAAAATTAATTATTATGACTAAGGTCTTGTTTGCCGGCTAAAGGTTTAAGTTAAACCTGCTAAGTGTCGAAAAATATTTGATGAGAAAAAACGGGAGAACCAGCTTATGAAAGCAATGGTGTTATCTTTATTAATTGCAAGCTTTTCTAGTTTAGGTATGCCCTCTGCTTGGGCGAGTTATTCTTTTCATGGTAATGGCCACCTAAGTGCATCACTTCATGGGGTAGGAGCTTGGGGTGGTAGTCAACCTTGCCCGTACCCGACCACTTATCATCAAGGCACAAAAGATGAGCGCAGATTACAGAAAAAAGATCATGAACTTCAATTAGCAGATGATAAATTGCGCTCTATTCAAGAGCAACTTAATGAATACGAAGATAGAATGAGAGAAGAGGCTCAGTCTGAGCAAGTGCTAGATTTTATATATGCATACTACGATGACCCAAGTTCATTCTCTGCAAATTGCTCTGGTGCTTCAACTCAAAATGCACAGACAGATTCAACAGCAAGTGAAGGTGTCTCTGCTGAGGACTTTGAAGGTGAGGGTGGATTAATATCACCAAAAAGGACAATAGAGCTTCAAGAAGAACGAAAGAAAAAGAATCAAAAGAAAAAATCATGTACACCAACTGAAAATAACGCCATTTGCCCGAGCTGTAATCAGTTTATTAAAAAAGGCAGTATTGCTGGCATGTGTGATGATAAAGATTATATGGCTAAAACTTACTCTTCTGGCCGAACAAAAAAATCAAATCGTTGTAGAAGAAATTTTAAAAAATATGAAAGCCTGTTAAGAGAAGAGGAAGCTCAACAAGATAAAATTGATCGTTTAGAAGATGCAATTGAAGATTTAGAAGACGATATTAGATACCCTGAAGATAAGATAAATAGACCCGGGCGAACTGAAGCAGGAAAAGATTGTCCAACGGGAGACTGTCCTAAAGTAGGCGATTTTGTATCTAAGTATATTATGCCTGTTGTTGCCGGTTATATAGGTTATCGAGGAGTAAAGTATGTTACTGATGCTAATAAAGAGTTAGGTTACCCTGGTCCAAATGTAGCTGGGGCCATTGGTGGAATGATGGCTTTGCAAGGTATTTACGGAGCGAGCCAATCAGGTATGGCAAGGGGAGCTTTTGGCTGTGGTGCTATGGCAACAGGTAATAATAATATGTTAGGTTCCATTTTAGGTGCTGCAGCTTTAGCTGGAGGTGCTCAGTTTCCAGGAGGAAGAGGGAGCGTTTTTGGTTATCCACAAGGGTTTTATAATTCGCCTCATGGTGGTGGTATTTTCAATCCAGGTTTTTTACCAGGCGGAAACATTGCCGGTTATAATAATGGTGGTTTAAATATTGGAATAGGCGGACAAATAGGTATTGGCGGACAAGTAGGCATTGGTGGCGGACCGTTTGGTGGTGGTCCATTTGGCGGT
>CALJPJ010000049.1 GCA_937980625.1 uncultured Bdellovibrionales bacterium | reverse complement strand
CGTGATTGATGAAATAGATGTGAAGTTTAAATAAGTTTCAAGATAAAGACATATTTGTCTTATTATTTTATTGTCACTCATCATAATCAAAGCAAATTATTTTTAATAAGTTATAGGCATAATAAAAAGTCAGCTCTACGGGCTTCACTATTAAGTTGGAGACGATCTAAATTAAGCTTAATGAAACTAGCAAAACATTGTTGAGTAAATAAATTTATTTTAAATTTTTAAAGAGCACTGAAAATCTACTCGAACTTCCTATGACGGTGGGAATAACAATAAAAGCAGACTTGAGACCAAGATCATGGGGAACTAGAAAATAACTGGGTGCAAAAGCTATAATTATGTTCAAACAACTGGCTTTTATCCTTGAAAGTAAAGGAATTTGTAGCAGATTTATCTTTTGAGCATTTGGATAGTAATCAGTTACTTTAATTATGTTAAATGATCCTTGTCCAAAGAGCTAAAAATGAAAATGCCATTATAAAAGAAAAAATAATAAAACGATTGATTCACAAAACTGAAGTGAACCAGGAAGAGGTGACACTTCACTTGATCGTAGATCAAGATCATTATCCGGAGGGCAACATAAGGGGCCTCACCTTTTTTTGTGCCCAAAATCTAAAACATTGCATATAAAAGGTTTAAATAGGAATGAGTATGTTCCGTATGCCTCTAAAATTAAAAAAGCTCCAAAACCTGAAGGTCTTGAAGCTTTGCGAATGTACTTATCTCAGTGAGTCAGCTCTAGTTCGAATAGCTTGACTTTTGGTGCGCCTTAATAGGCCAGCTTCGAACTTCCCTACGGTGATTTATGATCCTGTTTTCACCCATTTAATAGATGGCTTTTTTCCTTGTGAAGCACAGTCACGTAAAAATAGATTAATAAGGTTTTGGTAAGAAACCCCTGTTTCTTCGGCCAGATGTTTAAAGTACCTGATAGTACCCTCATCAAGCTTAATGGTAATTTGTTTTTTTACTCTAGAGTTATAAGCTCCACGCTTGCCTTTGGAAAAATCATACTCTTTTCTCATATTAAACCTCCTCATAATTTTTTCGTTCTTTACGGTTTGCTTTTCTTGCTGAAATAATACGAATTTCACCCTCATTGACTTCAGCATGGACAACAATAAGTAAGTTTGATTTTGAACTCACTCCCAACAAAATCATTCTCTCTTCGCTTTCAGAATGGTCGGGGTCATTAATCAATATATGCATGGGATCGTAAAAGCAGCTCTCTGCTTCTTCAAAAGAAACTCGATGTTTCTTTTTGTTGATTTTATTTTTATTGGAGTCCCAAGAAAAGCTTAACATATCAGTAATTATAATATAATTATTTTATAATTATGTAAAGCGCTAAATAACACTTAACTCTCTAGTAAACCTAAGTAAAGAGTTCTAGCACAAGAAACAGTATGGTGAATTTTATCAATAATTTTAATGATTTAACAATGGTGCGCGTGAGAGGACTTGAACCTCCACGGGGTTGCCCCCACTGATCCCTCAAACCAGCCTGTCTACCAATTTCAGCACACGCGCATAGACTAATGTTTTTACATTTATGATTTTATTGGTCAACTACAACTGACTAAAGTTTATTTTAAAAAATTGTTATTTTGTTCAGCGCAGGTATAAGTTACTTAAATCACTTGTAAAAAATGACTACTTTGTGCAGCAAGAAGTAACTTAGCCCAATTGCCAGGTGCGAGAGAGTTAGTTTTATATCAACATATATAAGGTTAATAATTTAAATTTACAATTTAGAGAGAGGCATCAATAAAAGTTAATTATTTTAATATTTTTTTACTATTTTTATTAGCTTTAGGGCTAGCCGCTTGTGGTTCAAGTAGCTCTTCCAGCGATTCAGCTTCACAGTTGTCGCAAATTCAGCAGGCATTTAGTTTGGCGGATACTGCCGTAACATCCACTTATAATGGTTTTACAGCATTTACTTCTGTCACTTGTGCCAGCGGCTCACCAACGAGCTCTGCTCCTGGTGACGCTATATTCGCAGGCGAAGATGTTTAGAGACAACTGGGACTCGCCGAACAGTGATGATGGACTTTAATGGCATATCAGAGAGTTATGATCATCATGTTAATGGTGTTCGTGATGGGGATTATTCAGCGCTTCCTGGGCTCGCTTATAATGCCGACTTTTATCAATGGACGGCTAGAGCTATTGGTGATCACACTCCTGAAACAGATTCTATATTAGATCTATCTACATTTGATATGACTTTTTAATATTTATTTAAGTGAGAATTTAATGATTAAGTGGAGGCATTGGCCTCCATTTTTTATGGGGTTAAAATTAAATACTATGTGTCTATTTATAAATAAGTACAGTACTTCAACTGAATTAGGACAGGACTAATGGCTAAAAAAACTGGGGTCAATTTGTTAACTTGATGAGCTTGAGATGAGCTAAGTGTCATGATTTTAAGCTTTTAGAGCTTACGAAAAAAGGCATAATATATTTCTATGGTAGACTTAAAAATGTTTTCTTAACCCAAATCATCAGAAAAATTATCTTAATAACATAGACCCGACAAGGATGTTGGGTTTTGGTTAAACATGGATGTTTTTGGCCCCTTACACAAGAGCTGACTCTCTCTTTATTTGGTTGTTTTGCAAGGGGTTCAATTTTAAATTTAACTAACTACACTTCCGGGGGGAAGGGGGAGTTTTTATGAGTGATCAATGGACGGTATCAATGCTTTGTCTTTGCTTAGGGCTGGCATGCTCTTTTACAACTGCATTTTTTTATGAAATATCTGTAGGAAGGGCAATACGAAAAATGAAAAGCAAAGCAATTAATAAGTTAATAAAGTAGACTTGGTTTGATAATTAAATTTGTGAATTTTTAGATATATATTTTAAATTAATGGACTGCTTTTTTAATTCATTTTGTTCGAAATTAAATATTTTTTTAGAAATACTTTTAGGCAGTCGGTTTGTCATTTCAAAAGTATTTTCAACCATACATTATGTTTGGTTTCATAAAAATCAAATTTTCACAATTAATATAAGTGATTCTAATAAAGTGAGTGTTCATTCTTACCCATTGTCTTTTGATAGCTTAATGACATATCAAAAGACTGGCCTGTCATTAGTTCTGAGTCGCGAAGAAGCTCAAATTTTTGAGTTGAAGTAATATCAAAGAAATTAAGAGTTATATTTTCAATGAGGTATAGTTTTAGCTGAAGTTAGTTGAAACGCGGTGTTTTTATGCATAGAGTAGTTCAAAGGATTTTTTCGCGATTTTTTAGTATCTTTAAGTTAATCTAAATGCTATTGCGACAGTCTTTAATAACTTTAGCACGTAAATTTACATTAGTTTGTTTGAATAAGATGAAATATTGGTAAATTGTACAATCACTAAGCAGGACTAGTCATTATGGCATCAATGAAAAACTTTATTCTTCCATCTGAGGGCAGCGCCCAGGCTGATACATTTTCTGGCGTAACTGTTGCTTTAGCTTTAGTCCCTGAGGCTGTGGCATTTGCTTTTGTCGCTAATGTTTCTCCTATTGTAGGTCTATACGGTGCATTTATAATGTGTTTGTTAACCTCTTTGTTGGGAGGCAGGCCAGGCATGATTTCTGGAGCAACTGGTGCGATGGCTGTTGTTATGGTTAGTCTTGTTACTCAAGGAAATGCGATCGCAGATGGTGCTGGAGTTCAGTACTTATTTTTGACTTTATTACTTGTTGGGATTTTACAATATCTAGCTGGTGTATTTAGATTGGGAAAACTGATTAGGTTAGTACCTAGGCCAGTGATGATGGGTTTTGTGAACGGTCTGGCAATTGTGATATTTTTATCACAAATAAATATGTTTAAAGAAAATGGCAATTGGATTAATCAGGCCGAGTTATTAAGTATGTTGGCATTAGTTGGTTTTACCTTAGTTATTTTATTTGTAGCCCCTAAAATTCACGCTAAAATTCCAGGTGCGCTCGTATCAATTATTATTGTTACCCTGGTGGTTTTATTTTTTAATATAGATACAGCGACAGTACTTTCATTTATTCAACAAAATGGCGGTGATGGTATTAAGGCCGGTTTGCCCAGTTTTTCTTGGCCTGATGTTCCTTTGAATTTAAAAACCATTTGGTTTATTACCCCCTATGCATTTATTTTGGCTGCAATTGGTTTAATTGAGTCTTTAATGACATTAAATTTAATTGATGAACTCACCAACACAAGAGGGCGAGGTAATAAAGAGTGTGTGGCACAAGGAATTGCTAACTTTACTAATGGTTTATTT
>CALJPJ010000048.1 GCA_937980625.1 uncultured Bdellovibrionales bacterium | reverse complement strand
TTTTTAATTTATTATGTAAAGACTTGATAGCAAAGAAAAATAAGAGATTTATGTATCCTCATTCAAAAATGTAACATAATATTTTATGCGAATGCGTTATTAACTTGTAAAGTTATGCAAATAAAATTGATTTGAATTATTAAAAATTAAAGGGGTAGAGGAAGGCTAAGAATATTTTAAACAGAGGGATAAGTTATTGTCGTGAATTAATGACCCATTTAATCTGAGAATAGTTTCTTAAGTGTTTAAGAACCAAATTTCCCTTTGCATCTCTGCTGTCGTGAGCCCCGATATAAGATAAGTAATGGCGATCTCCTATAGAACTAAAATCAATAACTTTATTTTTATCAAAATTACTAATAGCTGTACTCACAGTCTGAAAACCACCAATGTCACTCCCTATTGGATAACTAAAACGTACAATGCGTCCGGTATTTTCGAGGAAATAGACATAATCACCAGTTGCCGTGATACGGATTATATTACCTAAGAGTTTATCTCCTAGCTCGAGGGAAGCTTGTTTTTTACTTGGGGTGTAAAATGAGGCTACACCATTTTCTTTGAGGATCACGATGTCATAGATACTTTGAAGTGTACGGTTTCTAGATGGAACAGCAATATCAATAATGTTGTCGTTAAATAGTAATTGTAGTTTTGGGTCATTTATACCGTACATATATACTTTGTTATCATCGGTTAATATATAAATACCGCGACTAATAGCAAATGGGGTGATAATTTTTTTTACCTTGATGTTAGTATCAAGTTGATAGGTTCTTATGTGTTTGCATGAACTAAATGTGAGAATTTTATTTTTACTTGTTAATAGTGCAGTGCTGGTAGCTCCACTTTCTGAAATTAAGATAGGATGACCATGGACATGCGTATCAAAATTTAAATTGCAATCTTTCGCAAGGAAGCCAGGCCCTCGATTTGCTGGTGGAGAATATAGAGTGTTGTCATTTCTTATAAAATAGGAGCGCCAAACGGTGCCGCCAGCTGATTTAAAAGCATTGGCGCGCCCTAAAATTTCAATACTTTTAGTAAACTTATTAAGTTTTTTTTGTTGGTTTACATGATATACTTCAATATTTATATTTACTTTATCTGGGAAATATCTATCGAGATCATTTAAGGGTTTTAAAAGCTCCTCAAAACTAAAAGCCTTTTCATTTTCTCCAGCCTTGATAGTCACATCTAAACTTTTACTAAAAGGAACTGTCGTTTCAGAGTACAACAGTTTTAAAAAGTTTTTTACAGGAGCATCCAGCTGGATAGTGACTGTAAATGTTGTATCTTGCAATATAGGCTCATCATATTTAAAAAATCCTTTACCATCTTCTCCCATTTGAAAATTTAAAATAAGGTCGTCGACAATTGGAGTTTCAAGATTAACGACATTCCATTTAAAATTTTCGACAGTTGTGTTTCCTGCCAGGTCAGTCATTATTATATTAAAAGAATGTTCTCCAGCCACTAGTGAATCTATTATTAGAGGGCTATCACAATGAGGTAAACTTGTATCATTATGTGAGCAAGATTTACTTTCAAGGTTTTCAGATACAGAGAAGTTAAACATAGCTTGATCGCTGTTTGAGTTGTGTTCTGGTTTGCTATCAAAATTGATTTCTGGAGGTGTGGTGTCAATAGTCCAGTTGATGTTATGTAAGCAGTTTAAACATTTATTATCATTTATAATAAGTTCTAATTTTTGTGGGCCAGGGATTAAGTTCGTTAAGCTGAGAGGGCTAAGGCAGCTTTCGAGGTTAACGTTATTGAGTCTACAGGTGATTACATCAGTATGAGTTAAATTCTTTAATTGATAAATAATTAACTCGTCCAAGCTATTGGTAATAGTTTTGGGTTGATTGATGAGGTCAAAGTAAAGAGATGTTTTATTGTCTGAGGAGTCCTGATTAGGTTTTGAATCTAATGTTAAAGATTCATTTTGAATAGTTTGGAAGCCATCGCCACAATTATTAAAACCAATAATTATGAAAAAGACAAAGACACTAATAGTTAAAATTTTTTGTCTCATAAAACTGGGCCCCTGATAATTAAATTTTATTACAGCCGATTGTGAATGTCTAAAAGTTTAAATATGTATGTGTCACCTTAAGACATTAATTTGTCTAGGCTCTCTTTATAAGCTACTAATTTGGTTATACAGTGATTTGGGTAGGACGCTGCTGTGATATGTAGTGAATCATTTTGAGAAAAATTACGTATTAATATGATTTTCTGTTATTTAGTCCGATAAAGAATATATATGTAGTTGTTATAGGGGAGTTCATGAAAGTTAGTATTAAGTTTATGACCGTGTTGAGTTTTATTGCCATAAGTCTTGTGGCTTTTACTTTTACTAATTGTGGCGAATCCTTTGAACAAAACTCATTTAAATCTCCAAAAAAATATATAATGGTTCAATCGACGAATAAAAATGGAGATCTAGTTACAGAACCAGTTTCTTATCGAGTTTATAATAATAAAGTTATAATTGATGGTGATATTGATATTGGCTCTATTGATATTTTACAAACTGGAAAGCCCATAATTGTTAATAAAAGAAGAAGTTCAATAGTTAATTATAACAGTAGGCAATCTGTTGCTAAGGTTGATGAATCTAGTCGTTGGGGCTCCGTCATTAGTTATGTTATTATGGATAAAAATTTTGAGGACAGCACTCAACATTTAACTACATTTACTGAAGATGAAACAGCATTCATTATAGATAGTTTTAATAGAATAAATAAAAAATTTAACGAAAACTTAATTAATATTCAATTTAGACATGTGGATAAAGGCTTAGTGTCAGAAAGTGAGTTACAGAATATGGAGAACCTAATCACTATTTTAAAAGATCAAAGAAGTAGTTTTGTTGGTGCCGGTGTCGCATCAATAGGTTATCGAGGGAAAGGTTTAGAGGTAAATACCATTACGCTAAAGCGTTTTTATGGTAGAACATTCAAACATGAGCTATTACATGTGTTGGGCTTTTGGCATGAACATCAGCACCCAGACAGTCAAAGTTTTTTAAGGTTTAATCCTGAAAACGCTAAAGAATTTGAAAGTGAACTATGGAATAATAACTTATCACTTTTTGATACAAGCTATGGAGTAACTCCATTTAATGCGGAATCAATTATGTTATACAAAGGAGCGGATTACACCTTTTCAAAGTTGTGTTTAGCTAATGTTAGCGATGACATTGTATACGCTTACTATGATACCGATCAGCCAGGAGTAAAAGCTATTGCAGGAGTTCCTGTTTATGAACCTATTAAAAATGATTCTGGAGCAATTATAAATTATAAAATAGCTAATATTGATAGTTTTGTTAC
>CALJPJ010000047.1 GCA_937980625.1 uncultured Bdellovibrionales bacterium | reverse complement strand
ATAAGGTTTGGAGCTTTAACCGCAACAAAGGTCTTGCGGGTCTTCGTTATTACTATAAAAAAATTAAAAGTGAAGAGTACGACATCATTTACGATGCCCATAATAACTTACGCTCAAACATTTTAAAATTACCTTTAAAGTTATTTAGTAAAACAAAGTTCATTACTCGTTCTAAAAATAGAGTTAGAAGATTTTTATTTTTTAAATTAAAAAAAAGAGATATTCTCCCTATCCCTTTTCGCGGCATGGAGAGTTTTTTAAAGCCATTAGCTAATATTGGTATTAGACAACAAAGTTTTGAGGCTCACCCTCTGGCCTTACCTGTGCCAAAAACCTTAGAAAAATATAATGATATTAACGAGTCAATTTGTATTGCTCCGGGTGCTTCTTTTAAACTAAAGCGCTGGTCTGTTGATTACTGGCAAAAACTCATATTAAACCAACCAAATAAAAAGTTTTATATAATTGGAGGTCCTTTAGATACGTTTTGCAAAGACATTTTAACTGCTGACCCCAACCGCTGCGTCAACCTAGCCGGTAAACTCACCTGGGTTGAAACTATGTGGGTGATTCACCAAAGTAAAATGCTGATTGCAGGTGACACTGGCGCATTACATATTGCCGATTTTCTTGGTAAAGACTGTATTGGTTTAATTGGCCCCTCTGCTTTTGGTTACCCCAGCCGCCCACGGTCTAAAACGTTAAGTCAAAACTTAAGTTGCCAACCCTGCAGTAAGGATGGACGCCATAAATGTAGAAATAAAATTTATCAAAAATGCTTGAATGATTTAACCCCTGAAGTGGTTTCTCATAGTATGTCTGTTATTGAAAACGAGCTTGCTTAATGGCTTTAATTTATCTTCTGATTTACCGGGTATTTATTCTACCACTGTCTTTATTATTTATATTTTCTTTTGGTTTATTTTTTAAAAAAATTCGCACAGGTTTAAAAGTTAGAATACAAAAAAAATATAAACCTCCCTACCCAAAACTAGCAAAACATTGTGAACCTATTTGGATTCACTGCAGTTCTGGCGAGTTTGAGTACGCTAAACCAATTTTAAAAAAAATTAAAGAACGCAATCCCATACAAAAAACTTTAGTTACTTTTTTTTCACCCAGCCATATCAAGCAAATTGAAAACCACCCCTATGTAGATTACAGTTACCCTGTCCCCTTTGACTTACCCGGCCCTACTAAAAGTTTTATTAGTTACTTTAAACCTAAAAAAATATTATTCTCTAGAACAGATATTTGGCCCGAGCTTTTACACCAAGCCCAAAAAAAATCAATACCTACAATGTTATTTTCACGCACCCAAAAACTACCTAGCTTTTTAGCAGGAACTTTCACTCCTTGGATATACCAAAAATTATCAGCCATTGATTTCGTAAGTAAAAAGGATAAAGATAACTTTGAATATATGTGCCCCGAGCCCAAAGCAAAGCTTTTTGTCAATGGTGATAGCCGTTACGATGAAGTTTTAAATCGTCAAAAACTCCCAACAAAAATTAAACCTCTCAACCCTATCGGTTTTTGCTTGGTATTAGGCTCAGTATGGGAAGAAGACTTAAAAGCAATACTCACACCAGATTTTTTACAATTTTGTAATGAAAAGTCTATATCATTAATTATTGCTCCTCATGAGTATAGTATTAGCTTTCAAAACTTTATTAAGCATACTGATATGAAAGCCCATCTCTACTCTAAACTATCTAAAGAGTGGTCCGGTGATTTACCTTTAATTGTTGATCAATACGGCATTTTATTTGATCTGTACAGCAAAGCCAACTTAAGTTTTGTTGGTGGTTCATTTAAAAAAAATGTTCATAGTGTTATGGAGCCCTTAGCTTGGGGGTGTCCTGTTGTAGTTGGACCCAAAAACAAAAACAACCGCGAGGCTCAAGAGTTTAAATTAAAACTCATTGGTCGCAACACTCCTATGGTTAAAGAAATTAAAACCTGTGATGAGTTAATGGCTCACATAAGAACCATTCAACATATTGAGCAAGATATTAAATCTACTATTCAAGATGAAATAAAAATAAAATCTGGAGCCAGTCAGTTAATTACTGACTGGATATTTTCTAATTAAATTCTAAAGTGCTATTGGTCATTTGAATTTAAATCTTGGTGTTCTGTCATTTTTTTGTCAGCGACTAGGATTAAAATTTATATAGATTTGATAAGTAAATGCTCGGCAAAGGTACCAAGGCCCTGAGCCAGCAAATTAATTGCTGACTGGGTTATAATCTAGGGGTAATAAATATTATTGAAAAGAGTAGCCTTCACATGTGTTAATTCTAGCTTCACTTGGCTTATCATTAACAGCCTCTCCCTCATTTTTTAAAACGACCATGCTCTGTAATTTAACCGCATTTTCACCATACTCTTCTTCAATTGGAAAGATTAATGGATCTTCTTTTGATTTAAATAATTCTGGGTTAGCCTTTGGATACTTTTTTTGAATTGATTTTAAATTCATTTCAAAATCTTTATCCGTTCTGTATACACCGTCGGCGATCGACTTTAAAACCTCAGGATCACTTGTTTTAAAGGCTTCATCATGAAATTTAGCTACAGCTTTTTTAATCTTAGCCTTAGCTCTTTTTTCATACTGATCAAAAATATGCGTATCCTCTAAGTTAAATGAGTCTTTAGCCTGATCTCCCCAAGGGAAATCTAAGCCATAATTACATGGGCTATTAATTGATGAATACACCCCTGGAAATGTGGGTACAGTTCCATGGTATGCTTTTATCAATTGATAAATTGGCCATTCATCACCTAAATTTAAATCACCGCGCTGAGTTCTAAAGCCAACGGGGCCTTTAAACTTTAATGTCTCTCTATCAATACCAATTTTTTCTAGATACTTAGCATAAGGTATAGTTTTCTTTTTACCTTTTAAAGACATATCCTGGTTTCTAATTTTAGCTAAGAACCTCCACATATCTGTTTTGCCACGAATTGCTTTTAACCATGGGTGGTTCGCCAAATCTCCAGCATCGAGCATATCACCTTCAGTAAAATGCTGAGTAAAGTAATAAAAGTTTTCACGTATTGGAAGAGTTCTGTAGTCCTCCCCTTTTAAATTCCACTCTGAATCATCACATACAAGTAAACCTCTTGTAGCAGAGTTTTTTACTTTATTAGCATGTTTAATATACTCTTCATCAGTTGCGTCCATACCATGGATATCACCTAAAGATTTAACTAAAGGCTCAACAATACCTTTTTCTTTATATGATAAACCTTTAATTCCAATATTATTTAAAAATGTTTCACTAAAAGTAATAGCCACACACTGATGATAATCTTTTAATTCAACATCTAAAGTGGCATTTTGCATAACTAAGAATGTGCCTTCACTAATATTAGTCCCTTCTGACTTAGAGTTAGTATCACTTTCTGACCATTTTTGATCTCCAACAATCATATCACCAGCACTATTAAACAGACCTTGTGCATACTTTAATGGTGTTTTGCTAAAATTTGGCATCCAACCAAAAAGTATATCTTTTAGTTCATCCCAGCCAAAGCCACGACTTTCACTAGCTGAATAACTAGCTGAGTGGCCTAATGATATTGAGTTCCCAACATTTACGTTAAGTGCTTTTCCACCTTTAAAGGCATATCTACCTGTACGTTTAACTCTCACTTTTCGTTCAACATCTAATACAGTACCATTTATCACATCAAACTTCTTGATTGGATCAATCACAACTTGCTGAACTAGCTCTTGCACACAGAGATCAAAGTACCTTAAGTCTTCAGGCTTAGTGTCTTGATTGGCCGTTTTAGACTCTTTTTTGTCTTTTATACCACGACGATAACGACGCATGTTTCTTTCCAGTTGCTTGTTTTTTTCAGCTCTACTGCTTTTATTCCGCTTACCACGCACATACGTTTTTTTGTTAAAATTTACTTTATCAAAACGATTTAACTGAATGTAACAAATTTTATGAGCTAGTTCAGGAGTTATTTTTAATGATGTAATCATTTTTCTAACATCTTTAATTGTGTTTTCATCAATTTTTAATGATTTACTAGCTTCTTCATTATCGTACATATCTGTGGACTTAAAGCAACCCTCTTCGGACTCAATGGCCTCAAAAGGTATATTGCTTATTTTTTCACAACTTCCAGACCCTTGATTTAGGTTATATGACATTGATGGGTCAAAAAACCTTACTTTTTCATTACCTAAAGATACAAAATCGAGGTTAAAGTTATTTAAGTAGTAAAATAATTTTGACCTAATTTCACTTTCTTTTTTATCTAAATCTTTGAGCCTGTGCATTTCTGTTTCAAGGTCAGCTTCAGCAGTTGCCCCTTTTTCAAGGTCTTGATAACGATAAATTAATAAATTATTTGTGTATTTTAATGATCCAAAATACCTACTTTCTTCATATACATTTACATCCTTAACACCACGCCCACGTAAGTACTCATCACTCAATATGACTTCTGCTTTATCGGGGTTGGCTCTTGCGGCATCACCGTCTGTGCCATTTTCTAAAGACATTACATAAGCTTCTTCATCTTTAGGCTTTAATAAGTATTCAGCAAGAGCAAACTCTAAGTCTTTTTTATTTTGATAGTCATTTTTAATCTCATCACAGTTCTGCCCTGGGCAAATAAACTCACTGATGTTTTTCGTCGGCCTCATATTAGATGAATTACCGTTTTCTAAAAATGTCATCGGGCCAAAAAAGGTGGTTTGCTCTAAACCAGAGTCTTTATCAATGAAATTTGATAACTTAATATTACTAATTGGATTTAATAAAACTTTTGAATGATCATTTTCAAGAAGATCTCTGATTACATTGTAAACATAAATACACTTTTCGCCGTTGTCTACGCCTTGAATACTATCAAGATATTTATCATCACTTGCTTTTTTCGTCAGTAAATAAGAGTTATCTTTAATACTCTTATGAAAGTTACTTAAATCACTAATTCCCACCCCTTTTTTAAGTACAGGGTGCTCTAAACCAAAGAACTTAAAAATATCATTCCAGGTAACATGAACATTTTGAGGAGAGTGACATACAGGGTACTCTTTTCCATCTTTATAAGGCATTAGCTCTGTTTCAAGTTCAGCACCTTCTGGTAATAAGTGGTTTCTGATAACCATCTCGTCTCTTGCTTTTAAAATGTTATAAACAAAAGAAGCATTATGTAAAGCTCGTGGGTCATCTTTCATGCGAGCAATAATTTTTTTAATATTTGCAGCTTTTTCTTCTTGATATGAGTTACCCATAATAGAGTTTTCTGGGAAACTACTTCGATAGGCAGAGTTATATAGCTCATCATACAGCTTTGCCATCCACAACATCCACTCATTCATTGGGTCAATTTG
>CALJPJ010000046.1 GCA_937980625.1 uncultured Bdellovibrionales bacterium | reverse complement strand
TAAATTGAATTTTTTTATCTTTTCTCTCAATTATAAATTTGCCGAAAAAGCCTGTTATTTTACCAAATTCTGGCTTGTGCTGAAATATAGAACCATTATAAGTATAAACTAATTTTTTATTTTTAGATATTTCATCCTTATAAATTATATAGTTATCATAGACGGTTGCAGAACATTTTTGGCATGACACTAAGTCTTTTACTTTCATATTTTCAAGTAACTCGCTAACACGAAAACCCTCAGAATTGTCAGAGGCTTGATAAAAATGATCACTCCCAGCTAGCCACTGCAACCTTTTTTTCTCAAAAAATTTATGTAAAAAATAACCTTTATTTTTATCAAACACTAATGTTCTATAAAAGTCGTCAGAAGTATAGTTTCTAATATAAATTCTTTTTTTAGAAATATTATCAATTTTAAAGTAGTCTTCTTTAACCGATTGAGGCAGGGAACGTTTTATAATATTCTCTCCTGATAAAAGATCAAAGGCATAAAACATTCTATTGTGAGTTAAATAAAATTTATTTTCATCAATTATTGAGGTGGTTGATTTAACAACAAGTATAGGCTCCCCAGAACTTGAGTCAGGTTTTTGTTTTTCGTTTACAATTACAACCTTATGCTCAAATAAAACTTTAGGCTCTGTATTAGATACATCACTTAGTTTGACAATATTATTTGTGGCTATAATAAAATAATTATTATTTATATAAACTTTTTTTAACCTATCACCTTTTTTAAGCTCATGAATTAGAGTTGATGTACTATTATCAAAGTTAAATAAATAAAGTCTCTTTTGCTCGTCTTTATAAACTAATTCGTCCGACTCGGCTGAAGTGGTTATGACTTGACCTGTAAACGGCAGCTCCCTTTTCTCATTACTACTATATGAGTAATAAAAATTTCCAATTTTACTTTGGCTAATCAGAAAAGATTTTGTGCTACCCATAAAATCTGTTGAGAAAAATAGTTCAACATCCCAAGCACTACTTTTTCCCATACGGCTAGCTTGTGGAGCCTCAACTTCAAAATTACTAAATAATACTTGCTTAGCATATTCTATAATACCGAGGTCATCGACCATCAATGGTCGTACAAAATTATCAATATACTCCTTGCAGTTACTATTTTCCCCCATCCAGCTACAGTATTCAAACAGTTTAATAAAATGAGTTTTTATCTCAGAATCCTCTAGTACAGTCTGCTCAGAAAGCCACCCTGGAGTACCGACAGTGCAGTCCTTATTATTGCAGTCGACTGCATTAATTTTTTTTACCTTTTTATTATGTGCTTTAACTAACCTACTAAAAGCTGAGGCCACAAAATTTTTGGGAGCTAATGCCCACCTTTGTTCCATCGTTGCCCTGGGGTCAGAACTAAAATATTTTTGTGGCCATATTTCAGATATAAAACTATAATTAAAGGCCTCACCTGAAATTTCAAATCTATTTTCTGACTTTAACTCAGTATGTATTTCCGGAACTTTTGGATCTAAAGAGCTAAACGAAGAGTATAAACTTGATAGTTGATTCATTTTTTCTTGTAGTTGTTTATCTCTAGATGGAGTGCTCCAGTCTTCGTAGTTTTGCGAACCAGGGGCACAGTCATTAGTTTGACAAAACTTAAAACCATCTATTACAACTTGAATACGACTTTTTATAAAATCTGAAACACCAACAAAGGCCGCTTTATATACTACTACTGGATCAAAGTTTGGCTGAACTCTTTTTAGTACTGTAATGGCAAAATTATCTTTACCAAACTCTTCATCATATTGCTCCAAAGAGTAACCAGGCATATCTCTTGGTCTTAACTTCACCAACTTATTTCCACGGCGGACTATCCATAAAGGTTTAACTAAGCCACCTTCTTTTCGTGTTTTAATTCTGCGAGGAATAAAAATACTTTCGCTTAAACTCCGTACTGTTTTAGGAACAGTTGAATTTAAAGAGTTAAGTGGTATGCCATCAATGTTTTGACGATGAATTAATACCGTATGCCCAGATGTTTTATTGAGTGTTAAGCGGAAGGCACCTTCTGTTAAGTGTTCTCTTGTCATCGCTACAGGATAAGAGTCCTTACCTAGAGAGTGGGTGTAAGTATTGTTAACCAAGTACCTAAGACTTGCCATAAAAACTTTATCTTTATACCACAGGCGATGTCTTTTAAGTCTTTTCCAACTACTTTTAAAACTTCTATTTGTAAACAATGAGCCAGTGCCAGCTAAACTTTGCCCTGCAGGAAGAGAGTTTATTCTAGAAAATATCCAACGAAACGCAATGGCAGCATCGGCACAATCAGTAGCAATATTATACTTAACGAAAAAATCTTTTGTTACATTATCTACATACCACTGTGAGTATTTTTTTTCCCAATTAGCAGACCATTGATTTGTGTCTTTCCATACTTTATGGCTTGAGCTTTCAGTGTCTACAAAATTAAATTTTATTGATTGTGTCGAAAAATGTTTTTTTGGCTTAATAAAATCTAAAGCTTGTTTTTTACTTTCAAAACTCCTTCGGCTTAACTTTTCTTGGAGCATACCCTCTTGAATAAAAAATCGTTCATAGACCCACAAATGGTTTTCAGGGTACAATAATGAAATCACCTTTTTATTAGTAGATATAGTTTCAACTTCTATAATATGATTGTCGGCATAAGTATTAAATAGAAATAAAAATACAAATAAAAAAGTAAAAATATTTTTCAAAGCTAGTTTCTCCGTTATGTTAATAAAAAAGTATAATCATCTAAAATAATTTATTAGAAATTAAAAAACTATACACTTCACATTTTCCAGCGAAGTCACTTCACATGCTTACGTAAAAATATACCAGTGTGGCTATTTTTATTTTTAATGAGCTCCTCTGGAGTCCCAGTAAATATGAGTTGACCACCTTCATCTCCTCCATCTGGACCCATGTCAATAATATGGTCACAATTTTTTACAACGTCTAAATGGTGCTCAATAACAATAACGGTATTGCCTTGATCAACTAATTTTTGCAAAAGCTTTA
>CALJPJ010000045.1 GCA_937980625.1 uncultured Bdellovibrionales bacterium | reverse complement strand
TAGTGTGAGCCTCAGTAATCAAGGCAATTGTCCCAGATATATCTGGGTAATGATTGGCAAAATACTGTTTAACCTTGCCCACTGCCGATTCCTGATCCACAGCACATATATTATTAAAACCTGCTGGAAAAATATTTGCATCCACAGGTGCTACCTTATAGTTCGACTCTCTAATGTCATAACTAGAATAAAAAGGAAATGATATATCTTTGGATTTCTGTTCAAACCATGAATTTAAAGTTTTGTATTTTTCACAAATTTTTATATGTAAATCATCTTTTATCATTAAATTACCTACCTTCAAGAATTGACATTGTATCTGCAGCACCTACGACAGCACATGGAAGCAATAATAAAGTTAAACCGGGCACCATTAATGTCAAACCTAACATTAAAGCCATACCAGAAAAAACAGAAAAATTCTTTCTAAAATAAGCTAGTCTCTTTTTAAGTCCCATCATTTTTACTTCCATTGAATAATCTATGCAATCAAAAGCTACAATTAAAAAGGCACCAAAAGCACCAATTATATTTAGTAGTGGCACAAAAGAAAAAATAAAAATAACAATCCCAATAAAAGCAAATAATAACGCCCTTATTAATGAAATACCAATTTGTCGCATAGAAATTTTCAACCACATCACAAAATTAATTGGCTTAACACCACTACTATTTTTGTAATCTAAAGTTTTTTCGGCTAAAATAGAATTAAACGGAGAGGCAATGATGGTGGAAATTAAAAAGCCTACATAAAACACCACAACCACAGATATAATCCCAGCTAAAAATACGGCTACTTTATTTAATATTGTAAATATAATACCCGTTGGGTCGCCCGTTAACATTTGGATTAAGGGACTAATATAATCATCTAAGGATGTTAAAACAAAAGTTAATGATGAGGAAATAATAATCAAATTAATTAAAAATGGAAAAACAGCCCATTTGAGAGCTCCAGGAATTTTAAATAATAACTTTAAACCCCTTAATATAAATGTAAAACCTAACTTTAAATCTTTAATTGCTGTTGTCATACTTACCTTATTGACCTGGAGCTAAGGGTACGTTTTTATTTTTTATATCTTTCATCATTTTTTCAAGCTTTGGATTTGGATTTAGAGTCCTGCCTTCTCGCTTCAAAGATTGGCGTTTTTTTTCATTATCACTTAAATTAAATCCTAAGTTATTTTTTGTTAAAAAATCTGAATAATCTTTTTCTAAGCCATCTAGCTTATAATATAAGCTCTGTACAATTTTAGGAGGTCTTTTATCAGGAAACTTCATTGTTTTTAATGTTCTAATACCCTGCAAAGCATGCACAGCAAGACTATTGATTTCATCCCTAGACACTTTATACCTACCTACTTTTTTAGTTTTAAAAACTTCAGTTAAATATCTATAGGTATAAGCATAAACTTCAACAATATTTTTAGCAGATATTGGAGACCACTTTGGGCTATCTAGCTCAACAGACCTAACTAAATAAGATTGTGTTTTTTCATAGGTTTTAAATATATTTGCATGATTTTTTATATGAAAACCTCTAAACCAATATCGCCCCATAAAAAACATGGCACGAGCGAGCTCATCTCTTTGTTTTGCCGGGGCTTGAGTTCTGTCCCTTAAATTATATAGTCCGGCCTCTGCTTGCTCAAATAACTTAGCAGCCATTTTATGCTTACCTAAGCGACCATAAGCTCCGCCCATTCGAGCAGGCAATTCAGCTAAATTGGTTGGGCGAGTTAAGTATCGCTCCCTCCCTTTTGCATCAATTAAACTAGTAATAACTTTTTTATCAGCATTTAAACACTCATAAGCATAACTCAACCTAACTAGCGCAAGTGCTTGAATTTTAGGTTCTTCACCATTGGTCGCTCTTACAATTTTACGAAAGTTTAAACCTGCTTTTTTACACTTATTCATGCCTTCATAGGCAGCTCCAGTATTAAATATCATGGCCATATTCAAAGGGCTAGCTGGGTATTTAGATGTTAAATACTTGAAGGTTTCAGCCGCTCTTTCATAGTCTTCGTCATCTAAGTACTTAATTCCCTTTTCATATTGCCTGGCTAATTCTGGCGGTGTTAAACCATAATCAGGTGGCGGTTGAACTTTATCATTTTCAGTTTCAAAAGTTTGACAACCAACAATCAACACTAATAACAAAAAAACTATAACTCTCATATTACCTCAATAATAAGCCGTTAAAGACTTAATGTCTTCTAAGCTATTAATCCCATCTAATATTGGAACCTCCACTATATTACCTGGCAAAAGCTTACTTTGGCAAAAATTATCAATGATTTTCTTTTTTTCGATATAAAAATCTTTTTCTTTGTTAAAAATCTGTAAATTTTTATCGTTTTTTATTGGCTTAATGTCTTTTAATTTTGAAAACCAAACAGGTATAAATCTATTAAAAATTATTGAATGCAAACTATAACCTCTCAATTTAAGCTGCTCACTTATTTCTTCTGCCTCAATAAGTTTGGACTGACTTACCTCTGTAATTAACAAATAAGCCGTTTTTTTATCACCTAAAATTTGATCAACTTTTTTACTGTGTGACTTAATCTCAAGACTTAAATTTTCTAAGCTCTTAAAAAATAAAAGTAGCTCTTCAACAAACTGCTGACCAGTAACTTTAGATAATAAACCTAAAACTCCTTGAGCTCCTTTACCAATAAATTTTTTAAATAATGATTTTGAATTCTCTGAGCTTCCAATCATTTGAAAAAACTTAGAATTAAAAAGGTTATACATATTTTCTGGAGAGTCGAGAAAGTCAGTTAAATTTTGAATTGGCGGCGTATCCAAAATAATTAAATCAAAATCTGACTTTTCATAAGCAACAACCAACGATTCAATGGAGGTAAAGTCCTGAGAATCTTTTAATGTTGAAGTCAGCTGTTTAAATAAAACGTTCTCAAATAAATCCTCAACAGTTTCTCCACTTGTAGAAAACTTTTTAACAAAATCTTGAAAAGCAATTTGCGGCTCAATAATTTTACCCCATAACTCTCCGCCACTATCATCTTTGAAAACAAGTTTTTCTTTATTATTTTTTTTGCTTATGTTTAAGACTGTTGCTAGACGCCTGGAAGGGTCGATAGTCATAACCAGGCACTTTTTACCAAGTGTTGCAGCTTTAAAGGCTAAGCTTACGGAGGTAGTTGTTTTACCAACGCCACCAGGACCCAAACAAATTAAAACTTTATTGTTAAATATTTTCATTTAATGCCTATTTGAGCTTGAACTTCATCAACAATCTTAGTTATTTTATTTTCATAAATAAATGGAATATTCAAATTTATATTATACTTTTTTAATTTTTTGATCTGTTGATCTTGATTAATGGTACTTTTATTATAGTAGCTTTGAAAAATACAACTTTGATCGGCTTCTTTACTTAATGGCTCTTTAACTTTATTAAAAATAATTTTAGGCTGAATTTTAAATTCCTCTTTTAAAACATCTACAAACTCAATTGTTTCCTCTATTGGAAGTTGCTCCGCTAATGAAACAACATAATAATCTACTAAGTTAGGATTTTTGAGTACTTCTAAAATAGTTTTACATTGCGAGTTCATCGGCCCTTTTTTAACCGCCTTCATCATTCCAACTGGCGACCTCATTAATGCTAAAAAATGCCCTGTCGAATAGGCATCAATAATAATCGTATCATAGTTCATATCCTTACCTATTTTTCTATAAGCACTTGTCGCTTTGCCTAAGTAAACTAACTCTCTCAAAGATGGAGCTACTTTGATTAACTTTTTCATAATAGGACTTGAAAAAAAACTTTTAACTAAAGTTTTTATTTTTAAATAATAAGTAATAAACTCAACTAAAACCTCTTCAAAGTTCCACATAACCACTTCCATACTTGCTGGAACTCTTAAACGTTTATATTTAATTTTAGCTAATTTACTTATATCAAAGATATATTGCAGCTGGGACTTGGGCCCAAACTCAACTAAAAGAACTTTTTGACCTCTACTAGCCAAATTTAAGGCTTGAGCGGATGCAAATGTTGTTTTACCAACACCCCCCTTTCCTGTTACAAAAACTAACTTCATTACTGATTTATGCTCCGCATTATTGCCATTACTCAATAGGTTTTCTATAAGTGGCCACTCACCTAGATATACTTTAATTAACGATATTAAACCACATCTTTTCCACAAGTGGAGAGCTCATGAAAGCTGAAATTGAAAAAAACGAAGGATTATTACGCAAAGTTAATATTACTATTGCTCAAACAGATGTAAACAAGGCTTTTGCTAATGTTTATGAGTACATAAATAATAATGTATCCATTAAAGGCTTCAGAAAGGGAAAGGTGCCTAAACAAAAAATTAAGTCACTTTACTCTGACAAAGCTCGCCAAGATGTTGCTGAAAACTTAGTCAGCAAGGGTTATCAGTTTGCAATTACTGAGCATGCACTACAACCTATTGGACAACCTCATATTCATTTCAATGACAAAGTGGAAGAAGACAAAGACTTTTCTTTTTCTGCTGAGTTTGAAGTAAAACCTGAAATAAATCTCAAGAAAACTGAAGGCTTTGAGATTGAAAAAGAAATTATTGAGATCGACAGTAAAGAAATTGAATCCGTATTGGAAAATATCCAAAAATCTAACAGTATTGAGTCACCGCTATTGATTGAAAGACCTGCGCAAATGGGGGACATTGCTGAAATAGACTTCTTTGGCACTATTGATAACGAGCCTCTAGATAAGGGCTCTGCACAAAACTTTAAAATCGAACTCGGCAGTAAAAGTTTTATTGAAGGCTTTGAAGAAGGCATTGTTGGCATGGCTATTGGCGGGGAAACCAATTTACATTTAAAATTTCCAGAGGAATACCAAGAAAAAGCCATTGCAGGCAAGCCTGTTAACTTTAAAGTTAAACTACATCAACTCTATAAAAAAGATTTACCGGCTCTTGATGATGAATTAGCAAAAAAAGTTGGTGATTTTGAAAATGTACAAGCCTTAAAAGATGCCATCAAAGAAGACTTAGAGGCTCGTGAGAAAAACCGTGTTGAAGAAGATGTAAAAGCTCGCATTATTGAAGCTCTTGTTACTGAAAACCCTGTTGAAGTCCCGCAAAAAATTAAAGATAATCAAAAGGTACAAATTATTGAAGACTCTCGAAATAAAATGCAGCAACAAGGCATGAGTTCAGAAGATTTCGAAGAATACAAAAAAAAATGGGACCATGAGTTTGAAGATACTGCCGCGTTCATGGTTAAGTCTACCTTCTTAATTGATGAAATCGCAAAAAATGAAAACATATTTGTTAGCGATGATGAAGTTAACAAAAGAATTGAAATGCACTCTATGCAAATGGGTCTTCCAATAGAGAATTTACTTAAATTTTATCAAGAACAAAATCGTATTGGAAACTTAAGGTTTCAAATGACTCAAGAAAAAGTTGTTGAATATTTAAAAAGTAAATCCACATTTAAAGAGCTTAAAAAAGATCAATTAACAGAAAATAAAAAGTAACTATTGATTCATTTTTTTAATAACCTTCCAAGCCTTTAAGTAATTGTAGGCTTGGGAGATTTGGTAATCATTATCAATTAACTTCTCACCTTTAGACATTAATACCTTATTTGCTTTTTTCCACCACGGAGTCTTGCTTTTTTTCTCGTTTTCACCAACTAGGTGACCCTTAATATCTTTTTCTTTTTTTATACGTTTTTTTATTATTGCTTTTTTAAAGTCATCTGATTTTACATTTTCAATATAAATATCAGGCTCGACGCCCACTGATTGAATCGATTTACCTGTAGGTGTGTAATATCTAGCCACTGTCAGCTTCAAACCTGAGCCATCTCCTAATTTGATAACTGATTGCACCGAGCCT
>CALJPJ010000044.1 GCA_937980625.1 uncultured Bdellovibrionales bacterium | reverse complement strand
AAACATTTAGGCAAAGGTGTTTTTGAGGTTGCCGCTCAATTTTCAGCTAATGTCCCTGATTATTGGAAAGAGTGTTTAATAGATTTACTACCAGAGCCCGGTGAATTTAGCGACGACGACGAATAACAATTACACTAAATATTTCCTTAAATCTAAAATTGAAATAAGTACACTTAAAGCGAGTTCGGAGCGCAAGGCGTAAGCCTGAGCACCGCATGTCTGAGACTTTAAGTGTACTTATTTCAATTTTAGATTTAAGGAATTATTTAGTGTAATTGGGCTAATATATTTTTTTTTCAAGCAAGCTTATGAAAAGCAGGTAACCCTTTTTCATTAATCAATAATATAGAATAATTATCTGGTAAAAACCAAGACATTGCTTCACAAATATCTTTATGCTCATTAACTGGAGGGTTCTCCAAAGAGTCTAAAGAAAAACAAAGATCAAAGTGCTCATTATCTTTACTCATTACTAATATTTTCATTTCTTCAACTTGCTGTTGTTTCCAAAAGTCATTAATAACGGCCCTAATCATCAAAGGTAAATACTCTTCCGTTGGTGGACCAGAGATGACTTTTTGACCTTTTTCTAGCACAGCTTGGCCTGGGTTGCTCATTTTTAATGGAGGATCTAAACGACCAAACTTAATAAAACTCCAAACCATACCATAAGTAAAAATATAGTCTGGCATTTCTTTTTGTGGGTTTAAGGCTACGCCAATGCCACGCTTCATGCACCAATCAAATACATTTAATAAAAAATCTTGTCCTTGCGGGTCGGATTGTAAAAACATATAGGGCCAATTATCTGGTCCGACCACAGGGTCTGGCTGCATAATATTTACTTTAATATTTTTTAAATTTTCTAAAAAATACTGTTCCCAATCAGAATTACGATCAGCCTCTGAACTTAGTAAATGCTTATAAATATCCATGAGTTCTCCATAAAAAAAAGCCAGGTCCTATATACCTGGCTTTTACTATATCGAGACTTAAAGTCCAATAGATCTTACAATAATATTAAATAAAAGTGATCTGTGAGCTTCTTGCTCGTCACGATTGCTCAAAAAACTCTCCTTCTTTTTCTCATTTGCCAACATATGCTCATATACTTTTTGAGCAGCATCTGCATCGAAAAAGTCTACAGTAGCCTGCGTATTATCACTTCTTGGTTCCCCTAATGCAACACTAGGAAATATATTAGTATCCATAACCTTATGTAAAAGCAGTGTATGCTTATCTGTTGCTTTAGGGTCATGTTCCATATCTAAGAAGTCTATTACTTCTTGGAAAGTCATTTTCCTAAAAAGTTCCATAATACTTTTAACATCATTAGGCTCTCCACCATTATCTATTACTATCTGAGTAATCCAGCCTCCAGATGATAGCGCCAATGGATTTGTTAAAGCTCTGATAATATTTATTTTAAAAGTATTATCTTTGTTTTTGTTTAACTCTTGCACTTCAACATTACTTCTATGATTAATTATTTTAACCAATAACCCTAATCTGAGAATTAACTCACCTTTACTGTTTTTCTTTGCATATTTGCGGAAATGTTTATTTATAAATTCTTGAGCAAACTCAACGTCTTGTTTAACGACTTCACTATTACTCGGTATTAATCCACCCCCAGTCGCTATTAATTTTGCTTCATCAATCTTGTTATAGCTTTCTATAAAACTAGCAGCATGACTACCACTACGAGTAAAAAGAAAGTTATTATTTAACATCAAATACTTAACTCCTGGAATCTTCGTAACATCATTTACTGTTACACTAACAGCAAAGGGTGAAACCCTTTTTGAAGATTCAGATCTACTGCCAGGAACATGAAGGCCTGTGTAAAATCCGTCAAACTGGGCTTGTAAAAGAGTCGTTTCTTCACCGAAGTTATAATATGGTTGCTCCTTTTCATCTCCTATTCTAATTTTTACATCACTACTTGAAAAAAGCTTAGTCGTTTTATATTTATCTAAAGAGATTTCCCCTTCTTTTAATAAAACACCTCTTTCAATTCTCTGAGTTAGCATTTCAGTAAAAAACCACCTTACATCTGGCTCATCAAGTGTGTTGGGTAAAAATCCAGTACCTAAATTATCCCAAGATGGCGAATACCTAGTTGTCAGCATATTAGCAGCCATTACACGCACTAGCCTTGTTCCAGAAAAGTCTAGTATACTGCCAAAGCCAATTAAATCGTTATTCGCATGTATTTTGTCTACTACGTTAGATCCACCATTAAGGAAGTATCCAACTTCTTTTTCAAACTGAAATTTTTCACTCTCATAGTAACCGCCATCTCTGGTTAATACTTCGCTTTTGCATGACGCTAACTCGCCTTTAAAGTCTTTGGATTTAAAAACGTTTCTAATTTTACTGAGCTCAATCGCACGTGATTTCCCAGTTTCAATATCAGTACCAAGACAATATTTATTAGATAAAAATGCTAAATCTACTAAAAAATTCACATAAATATTTCTAGCCTGTAAGAGATCTTTATATTTCTCTCCGTTTACAGGGTCTTGTAACATTTTATCAATTGTTTTTTGATATTCTTCAGTAGAAAAGTCTTCTAAATATTTACGTGAAAAGTTTAATTCCGCTGTAACATACTGTCTCCACTGATCATAAAATTTCTTCATTTTTAGCATACTGTACTGAACATCTAGCTGCTCAGTGACTCTAAAATTATTAAACTTTAAGTGTCTCGTATCAAGGTATGACAAAATACCTTCAGCATAGTGAGTCATTATCTCTGTTGCAGTCGAACCATAATCAAACATATCGCAAAATGGATCAACTTGGCTGTGAGTTGCATCAATTTCATTACAGTACTTATAAGTCTTAATTCCACCAGAAAACCCTATAAATGACGATGTGTTATTTATAATATCTTGTAACTTAGTTTTCTCAGGAATATTAACATAGTTTTTATTTACAAAAGAATGACTTGATCCAACTTCAAGTTCTACTTTGTTTTCATAAGCATAAGCAATCGCAGCTATATCATAATAACCAGGGATCACTCTTGCTTCACCAATATTCAATAGTTGGTCATAGTCCATAATTGATGACCAAGCATCGTCACTAACCATACCAGGCACATCGGGTAGTTGGTTAAAGCTATAAATACTAATTGGAGTTCTATTCTCTTTATCTGCTGAAGCAAAAAAGTTATGTATCATCCCAAGGTTATGACCCATTTCATGAACAGTTACACCTAATTCATTAATAACCATCATTTTCTCAACACAATTTTTTAATTTTTCATTCTCTATTTTCGTATTTGGAAGTCCATTTTGACTTACACTGTCTGCAAAAGTTTGAACCTCTGGACAGTTTTTATCCAAAAACTTTTCTAAATTTTTATAATTCGATGAAGCCTTAATATTATGTGACATACCTAATAATTCAACTTCAGACAAGTGTGTGCCATGACTTTGAATTGAGTTTAAGTTTTTGTGTAACATTTCTTTAAAGCTTGGTAACTCAAAACTTACCTTACTGCTATTGAAATTCTCAATAACTACAGGCTCATCACTATCTAGGGTTTCAAATGCTAAACTGTAATCCAGTGACTGCTGTTCGTTGTTACTCCAAAATACAAATGGTGAGTGAAATACATTTTCTTGCGTAGAGCTTAGAGCATTA
>CALJPJ010000043.1 GCA_937980625.1 uncultured Bdellovibrionales bacterium | reverse complement strand
GGTGCCTTTAAGGATAAAATACTTACAGGAGAAAGAGTTCAGTCTTCCACTGTTTATAATGAGCATATAGCTACAATTGAAAGTAAAATGGGCTTTGAAACAGTACAAGTGATGTACGAAACGGCAACGGTTCAGTTATATACTGAAAATGAGTGGCAAGAGCTAAATAGTGAATACTATGAGCGTGGAGAAAAAGATTTAGGTATTGGTTTAATAATTAGAGAGGCATCTAATAGTGAGGGTAAAAAATTAGTATCAGCTTCGTCTTTACTTTCGGAGGAGCTAACCGCAGAGTTAGCTCGAAAAAATGGTTATGAAAATACTTATGAGTTTGTTGAAAAGCACTTAGTGATTCCATTAGCTGAAGCCACAGCTGAGTTTTACTATAAAACTGGCTTATGGGCTGACTCTGCACATTCACAAAACTTTTTAGTGGAATTTGATATGAATGATAGGCCAACAGGTCGAATTTTTATCCGTGATTTTAGTTTTTATGTGGATAAGAATTATTTAGGCAACTTTATTGTTGATGGCAAGTATTTAAGTTCTACACAGAAGCGAGATACTAAAATTGAATTTGCTCTTATGCATGGTATGTTTAAGTGGGCCAGTTGGTTAACTAGAAAAGGATATAAACAATTAGCTGAAACTTATTATAAAAAGTTTGGCCATAGTTTTGAACGATTTGCCGGTGTTGATGTAAAGTTTGGTGAGCTAACTCAGTCAGTTGTTGACTTTGAAGGTAGGCACAGAAGATTTACTGGGGATAAAGATAATTATTCAGTTGATTCTAATGTTGAAAAACCTGGTTTACACTATAAGTTTGAGGTGGATGTACAGGAGCGGGGTCAAGGAAAGAATCATCACTTTACATTTAGAGACCAAGGAAGTAAGCCCATATGGCGTGATAATTTATTTTTGAAATTGAATTCAAATTATATTGAGACTGTATTATTACCAGCCTACCCGGAGCATGCAAATATACTGCAAAAGCCCATGTCTTTTATATATGAGTCATTAAATCAAGGAAGTGCCCATTTAATTGCGGAGCTGCCTGAAGACATACGTTTATTCTTTCTGAAGTTAATAAGAGTGGCAGTGCGCCAAGGTGATCAAAAGCTTATTAAGGCTATTGACCAGGCTGTGACTATAACATCCTTATCTAAATTAGAGTCTTTGGTTGAGGTAGTATTTATGAATACTTTTAATTTAAAATTAGAGCCATTAATGTTAAAGTTAGCTCAGCGAGCACCAATTGATTTAATAAATAAATTAACTTATAAAATTTACTCGAATAATCATGCAGTAATTTATCAAAGAGCATTAATACATATAATAAGCCATATGGAAAATAGTGCAATGAATAGTTTTTTAAATATTGTTATCAATGATGTTAATATTGGTTTATATCAAGAAGCTGTTCAGCGATTATTGCCAAGATTATCAGAGGCCCAAATTGACAAAGTGGCTGAAATGTCAACAACTGCCAAGGCTAAAAATATATTGAAATCTATATCTGAACTAAAGAGCAACTCACTAACAGCCAATTCATGCAGAGTAAAAACGCAGTAATATAAGCTGTTTATAAGTCTGATTCTTAGGTAGGAAAAAGCCAAGTATAGTTATCATCTATATTAAACATATTTAATATATATTTTAAATATATTAAAATATAAACTATTATACCTTCAACTTTGGAGGATGATAATGAAATTAATAAATTTAATACTAACAATGATATTTATAGGCTTGAGTACTTCAGCGAAGGCAGAGACAATTAATTTTGAGTGTTCTGATTTAACATCAGCCACATGGGTGACGGGGCACAGTGATGGTAGTTTAACTGATGAAATAACAATTAGACATAATTTTGCCTCAGCAAAACTACACTGTGATACAAGTACTCAAAGGGCCATTGATGAGAATATTACATTTCGCTGTGCAGGGATGTGGACCTTTGATACAAGGCGCCCGGATGATACCATTGGTACTGTGGCTGTGATTGAATTTAAGCATATTGATAATAAAAACTGGCAAGCCACCTTTAAAACTCCCCATGCCTATGATCGTCAATTAATTAAAATGAACTGCCCCCTAGGCATTTCAAATTAATAAGTACTTGAAGTATACAGTATTTGTGAGTCCAAATTTATGGATGAAACTAAAATCAATTTACCTCTCTTATTTCTTAGAAAGTCGTGTCGCGCTTCACGTATCCGCACCTGCGTCACCTGCAAAGTGATGCTGTGCGAAGGCGCAATGTTGCCTTGTAATTTAAGTTATAGAAATGTTGGTGATTCTTTAGGCAGTCAAATTACTTGGACTGTTAAATAGTATTTACTAATAAAAAGATAAAACCTGTAAAAGCTTAACTCAAATATGAGTTAAGCTTTTTTCATTTGGACTCATTAGCCTAATAGTTATATTTTTTTGATAGGCTTTGCCAAGTCCATGTTTATTTGGTTATATATTTACTATGATAAATTTACTGACACTACTAGATGATATTGCAGCAACACTAGATGATATTGCTGTAATGAGCAAAATAGCTATTAAAAAAACCAGTGCTTTGATGTCAGATGATTTAGCTGTTAATGCTGGTGTTGTTCATGGAGTAAATCCAAATCGCGAGTTGCCAATAGTTAAGGCTATTTTTTGGGGTTCACTAATCAATAAAGTTTATTGTATTGTCGGTGTTTTAGTTTTAATGGCAGTTTATCCTCCTTTAATTAATTGGATTATGTTGGTGGGTGGGCTTTATTTATCCTACGAAGGTGTTCATAAAATTATTGAAAAAGTATTTCACAAAAATAATAAGGCTAAATATAATGCTTCAACTGTGTCTGAAAAAGATAAAATTAAAGGGGCTATACGAACTGATTTAATTCTTTCCATTGAAATTATTGTTATTGCCAAAAGTACTTTAACGGGTGATATGTTCACACAAATTTTAGTTTTAACTACTGTGGGTTTAGCGGCTTCATTTTTAATCTATGGGCTTGTGGCTATTATTGTTAAAATAGACGACTTTGGTTTACACTTAATAAGTAAAGGTTATAACAAAATTGGTATGGCATTCGTTCAATCAATGCCTTATACAATGAAGGGCTTGGGTATTGTTGGGACCTTAGCTATGCTGTTAGTTGGTGGCGGTATTATTGTACATATTTTCCACTTTCCATTATATACTAATGAGCATATTCAAAATCTAATAGTCGGATTTATTGCCGGCTTAATCGTATTAGGTCTTCTATCGGTTAAAAATAAAATACTTCCTGCCAAAACAGCATAAACTCTTTTATATATTTAAATGGAGTAACCTTTATTAATGAGAAATATTATTTTATGTTTTTTAATAGTTTTAAGTTCAAGTATTACTTTTGCTAATTATGATATAAATAAAGCCCGAAAAACTATTGCTGGTGTGAAGTCAAATTATATTGAGTTCCATATTTATAAAAATCATTATTATAGCTTAATCCAAAATCATAAAAAAGCATTAATAGTTTCTACTGGAGTTGCCGAGCCAGCTATCAAGTATTGGGAGTTTGTTGATCAATTTAAAGAGACTCACGATATTTATCTATGGGATCATATTAATCAAGGGAAATCTCCCGACCTCATATTAGCAATGGACTTCAGAAAAGTGTATATAGATGATTTTAAAAATTACCAAACTACTTTTAATAATTTTTTAAGTTCAATAAAAAAAAACTATGAAGAGATCCATGTTGTTAGTCACTCAATGGGTAGCCATGTTATGATTCGTCAACTAATTAAAGAGCCATCCTCAATTAATAAATTAGTTCTAGTTACTCCTATGCTTGATGTTCAAAGGTTTTTAATTCCCAGTAGCATTGTTAAGTTTATATTAAAAACATTTTATGAATTAACTGATTGGGCCCCCTTACAAAGTGGAAAAAACCCAGAGTCTAAATATTTAACAGGTTCAAAAGAAAACTTTGAAAATTATATGGAGTTAATAAATAGTGATTTTCCTAAGCAGCTCAGTACTGGTGTGACCGCAGGGTGGTTTATTGCGGCTTTAAGATCTGTTAAGTATGTATTTAATTCAAACTACCAAAGCTTAAAAACACCAATGCTAATGTTTACAGCAGGAAATGATGTGGTTGTGCAAAGTAAAGCAGCTAAAAAGTTTTGCTCTAAAATAAAAAGCTGTGAACAAAAACATTACGAGCGTGGACAACATCAATTATTAATGGAAACTGATGATATACGCTTAGATATTTTCAAAAAGATAAAAAAATTTTTGTACGAGGATAGTTTAAAATAATTTACTAATTAGAGGTTCGAAGTTTTTTATTAACTGGGCTTGATGAGAGTGGTCATGATTATCTTCAATGCTCCAGGCAAGGCTCATACAGGCGTGCACATAAGAAAAACCAATGATACGACTTATTGGCAAATTAAGGTCTGTTGAAAAAGTATTTACCCTCTGTTTGAAAATATCCATATTTTGCGAAACCTCAGGGTAGTCCCATGGGTTTTTCAATGTTGTTGCAAGCTCATAAGAGGGGTCGCCATAAAAGCCTTTTGGATCGAAGCAAACAAACTGGTCGTTTGAATTTTTCATAACATTTTCGTGGTGTAAGTCACCATGTAGTAAAACCTCATCAGTTTGGGTTTTTAAAAGTTCCTTAGCTATGTTCTCGGCCTTAAAAAAAGAATTTTTTAACCCATCAGGAGGTGAAATGCGTTTAAAAATGTTAAATAAATACTTTAAAGGCTTTAGTTTATTTTTATTATAGTTTTTTACGGAGTGAATTGAGTGAATAATATTTACAAACACTTGAGTAGCTTTATGCTCTTCCCCTATGGCCGAATAAGTATATAAGTTAGGCTCATCTAAAAGTTCCATGAGTTGTGCTCTTTGATCAAATTTAAATAAATGAACAGCTCCATTTCCAGCGCAGGCTCTTAAAAACTCAGATCCCTTTGACTCGTCTTTGATGCCAATATCAGTAAATAACTTTAAAATTGCAGGTCCAAAGGTACTATTTACGATATATAAATGGCCAGTGTAAGTTTGAGCTAAAGGCTTTGGGTTTGATAGACTCCAAAGTTTTAAATATGTATTCAAATAGGTATTCATCATTTATTGTGTTTATAATTTAACTAAAAAAAAATCTAGTCACACAGGGGTATAAATGAAGCGTCAACAGACCTTAGTTATTTCGTTAAATGGCTTAAAAGAATGTAAGGAATAAGGCTATGTAGAGTCTATAATTTCGATGGAATTTGGTTATTTCACGGGTGAAATGAGACGGGTGAAACCAAGTTTAAATTGATGTAGGAGGCCAAGGCGAATGTAGAAAATATAATTAGGATTTTTTTGAGCTTAATAAGTATAGTTTCTCCAGTTTAATTATTATAACTGAATGAAGTTAAATTGAAACTATAACTAATAATAAGAACAAGTCTAAATAGGAATTAAAATGATAGATAAATCAAAGTTTATGTTTAAAACAATATTAAAGCCCATATCTTTTATTTTTAGTGGATTTTGTTATCTAATTTTGATTAATATGATAACTAATTTTTTTGAGTGGCATGATTATGAAATGACTAAAGTAGTTAGTGAAAATGAAGTTGTTAGTGCTCTTGATAACCATTTCAAAAAAATGGAAGAGTTATTTCATTGGAGAGGAGCTGTCAGTATTTCTTTTAAAGGAAAAAGGTATGATTTCAGCTATAGGAAAGAGTACTGGAATGAGAATACTGAAAGTTTAATAGCATCAATTTCTAAAAGTGTTACCAGCCAAGCTCTATTTCAATTGTCTAAAAAGAATAAAATTAATTTAATGGATTCTGTTTGCAAGTATATTTCTGAACCCTGCGACCTAAAAGAGGTTAAGATTTATAATATATTAAACCATACCTCTGGACTTGAAGACTCTAAAAATATCGTAACACAATTATTTTTAGAAATTTCCAGATCAGTTATGACGAAATCGCCAACAGAGACTGTAAATATGTATAGCCCCATGAAAGGTGACCCGAATAAAAAATTTAAATATTATAATTTTAATTTTATTTTAGCCTCTAAAATAATTGAAAACATTACTGGCAAAAAACTAAATGATGCATTAAATGATTTGGTTTTTAAACCTGCAGGAATGGAGAATTCTTATGTATTTGATAAAAATGGAAGCCGCCTACCAGTAAGGCCAGGCTGTGTATTTGTAACCCCAGTATATTGGTCTTTAAAGTGCCCACAAAACAAATTAGCTTTTGGGTCCTTTAGCGGGGCGGGTGGTGTTGTTTCAACCACTGACGACTTATTAAAGTTTGCCAGTTTTACAGTATCGTCAGGAATACTTGATCAGCATAACAAATATTCAACAAATAGCTTGAGTAAAAAATTTGAATACGCTTTAGGCTTAGTAAAAAGAAAACCTGGGTATTATATGCATAACGGCTCAACTCTTGGTTATAGATCAGAGTTAGCTATTTGGCCTGAAAAAGAGTTGTATATTTCCGTATTATCAAACTCTCACGCTAGCCCAAATATTAGTTCATATATTAATGATATTTATAAAATTATAGTTGGTAGTGAATATAGGAGGCCTGTTAAAAATAATTGGTTTCCGAAGTTGAAATAGAACTTCAATATTTATGATGTTGCTGGTTGTGGTAAGTAAAAATTAT
>CALJPJ010000042.1 GCA_937980625.1 uncultured Bdellovibrionales bacterium | reverse complement strand
ATATTAAAAAATGAACTTGGCTTTAAAGGCTTAATTATTACTGATGATTTACAAATGCATGCTCTTAAAGGCTTTGGTTCACTTAAAAAAAGAGCTGCTTTAGCTTTTAATGCTGGAGCAGATCTTTTAATGATTACTGGCAGCTACAAAACTCAATCTAGATTAATTAAAAATTTTAAAAAATTAATTTTGGCAAATAAAATTTCAATTGAACGACTAAATGAATCTGTACTAAAAGTTATTCATGCAAAATTAAAAGTTAAAAATAATATTTTAAAAAGTAACCTCACTTATTCGCAGGTTGCACCCTCAATTAAACGAAGTGTTCTAAAGCTTAAAAAAAATAGTGATTTAATTATTAAAAATAATTTAATTTCTTCAATGGAAAAAATTAAACCTATACTAAATAAAGAAATTACTGGAATAAATAAAATTAAAGTTTATTCTGCTCATAGCAGCTTCTACAAGCAGGTTAAAAATAATTTTCCTAATAAAAACTTTAAACTTCATCGCCTTAGAAAAAGTCAGTCTCGACTATCTCAACACACACTGTATAGAAAAAAAACGGACTTAAATATATTTTATGTCACAGGGCTTGGAACACTTCGCATGCTTAGTAGCTTACCTAGTAAAACTAAAAAGCGAACTATAGTAATCAACTCCACTCATCCTGGAGCTATTAAAAATAGCCATCAATACAAGAATATTATTAATATTAATTCACCATATATTTATTCTGGAAAACTCTTTTCTAAGATACTAAAAGATAAACCTCAAGAGCGAGGCTTATCATCTAAGTAATAATTATAGCTCTAGCCTGACTTGAGCTTTTTTTACTTTATTCATATGTTTATTAGTATCTTCAGCAGATAACTCAGTATTGTTTATAAGTATATTCTGTGATTTATCTAATGTTTTCTTTGCTCTTTCTTTATCAATCATTTCTGCACTTTCTGCAGTTTCAGCTAATATTTTAATAACATCACCAGCAATTTCGCAGTAGCCCCAACTTATTGCATATCGCTGAAAACTAGTATCTGATTTTTCTTTAAACTGTAAAATACCAATGCCCAAAGTTGTAATTAAAGGTGCATGACCAGTAAG
Source organism: uncultured Bdellovibrionales bacterium (assembly GCA_937980625.1). Taxonomy (GTDB): domain Bacteria; phylum Bdellovibrionota; class Bdellovibrionia; order Bdellovibrionales; family UBA1609; genus JAHDIR01. The sequence continues at coordinate 10,777 of CALJPJ010000042.1, read as the reverse complement.
TATTGTAAGTTCACCCTTACTGGCAGGAACAATAACCTCTTCTATTTCTTTATCCACTATAAGTTTTTTTTGTGGTGTAACAATTGATAGTAACATTGTAATCCTATGCTAATGTTTTAGCTTTTTCTATAGCTTCTTCAATTGTGCCTACAAGGTAAAAAGCTTGCTCTGGTAGGTCATCATGCTGTCCTTCAACAATTTCTTTGAAACCTTTAATTGTATCTTTAATATCTACATAGGCACCTTTTAATCCAGTAAACTGTTCAGCAACAAAGAAAGGCTGTGATAAGAATTTTTCAACTTTTCTTGCCCTAGCAACTGCCAATTTGTCATCTTCACTCAACTCATCCATACCTAAAATTGCAATAATATCTTGTAACTCACGATATCTTTGTAATGTAGTTTGAACTTTTCTTGCTACTTCATAATGCTCTTTACCTACAATAGCTGGGTCAAGGATTCTTGAAGTTGAAGTTAATGGATGTACTGCTGGGTATATTCCTTTCGCTGCAATATCTCTATCAAGGTTTGTAGTTGCATCTAAATGTGTAAATGTTGTTGCCGGTGCTGGATCCGTATAATCATCAGCTGGCACATAAACTGCTTGTACTGATGTAATTGAACCCTTTTTTGTTGATGTAATTCTTTCTTGTAGTCCACCCATTTCTGTAGCTAATGTTGGCTGGTATCCCACTGCTGAAGGAATACGACCAAGTAGTGCAGATACCTCTGCACCAGCCTGAGTGAATCTAAAGATATTATCTACAAAGAGTAAAACGTCTTGGCCTTCTCTATCTCTAAAATATTCAGCTTGTGTTAGTCCTGTTAAAGCAACTCGAGCTCTAGCTCCTGGAGGCTCATTCATTTGTCCAAATACTAGTGCTGTCTTTTCAATTACTCCTGACTCAGTCATTTCTCTATATAAGTCATTACCTTCACGTGTTCTTTCACCAACACCAGCAAATACTGAGTAACCACCATGCTCTGTTGCAATATTTCTGATTAACTCTTGAATTAAAACAGTTTTACCAACACCTGCACCACCAAATAGTCCAATTTTACCACCCTTTGCGTATGGTGCCAGTAAATCAACGACCTTAATACCTGTCATTAGCATCTCAGCTTCTGTCGTTAAATCTTCAAATTTTGGTGCTGCTCTATGGATTGACCATTTTTCTTTAGCTTCAATGGGGCCTTGTTCATCAATTGGCTCTCCAACGACATTCATAATTCGCCCAAGAACTTCTTTGCCAACAGGAGTTGATATCGTTGTTCCAGTATTTGTTACATCACTGCCTCGAACTAAGCCTTCTGTTGAATCCATGGCAATTGTTCTAACTATATTATCGCCTAAGTGCTGAGCAACTTCTAAAACTAAATTATTTTTGCGATCATCTATAGTTGTATTAGTTGTTTTTAGTGCTGAAAAAATTGGTGGTAGTTCATTTTCAAATGCAACATCCACAACGGGCCCTAATACCTGTGTAATTCTTCCTAATTCCATTATTTACTCCTCAATATTGTAAATTAACCCTTTAATGCTTCAGCACCACTACATATTTCTGTTAGCTCTGTAGTAATCGCCGCTTGTCTTAGTTTGTTATATGTTAGTGTTAAATTACTAATCATATCTTTTGCATTGCTTGTTGCGCTATCCATAGCTGTCATACGTGCTGCATGTTCTGCTGCAATACTTTCAGATAAAATACGATATACTTGTACTGTAAAATGTTTTTTTAAAAGTACTTCAATCATTTCATCTGGTTTTGGTTCAAAAATTAAATCTTCTGAAAATTTATTTTCTTCATTATTGGTAAAAACTGAATTCTCTAAATCAATTGGTAAAATCGTTTCTGATGTTCTTTCTTGAACTAAAACTGATTGAAACTCATTATAAATAAATCGAATTTCGTCATAATCTCCAGCTAAAAATCCTTTTATAATTTTATCAGCTACATCAGCTGCCATGTCATAAGATATGTCTTTAGCCATATTTAAAATACTTCCAACATTCTCTATTTCACGTCTATTAAAATAATCTAGTGCTCTTCGACCAACAATATACAGGTCCAGTTTATCTAGCTGACTTACATTTTCTTTATAATAGTTCTCTGCGTATTTATTTATATTATTGTTAAACCCACCACATAGTCCTCTATCACTAGTTACAACTACCAGTAATACATTTCTTGGATTTACTTTTTGTTCTAGTAATGGATGTTTTACTCTATTTGTTTTAGCAACATCAGCAATAACGCCTAATAGCCCTTTTGCATAAGGTCTAAGATTTATAATATTGTTTTGGGCTCGGTTCAATTTAGCAGCGGAAACCATTTTCATTGCTTTCGTTATTTGCTGCGTATTTTTAACACTGCCAATTCTTAGTTTAATATCTTTTAAACTTGCCACTAATCATCAACCTTTGTTTACTTAAAAACAGCCTTAAATTCTTCTAAAGCATCTTTTAATTCAGACTTAATTTCATCATTCATCTTTTTCTCAGACCTAATTTTGTCTAAAATTCCATTATACTTATTCTTAATAAATTCAATTAATTCTGCTTCAAATTCTTTCGCTCTAGTTACGTCAAATGTATCTAAATAACCATTTGTTGCTGCATATATAACAACAATTTGATCTTCAACATTTAGTGGTGCGTACTGATCCTGTTTTAGAATTTCTACTAATCGTTTCCCTCTTTCTAACTGTGCTTGTGTTGCTTTATCAAGGTCAGATGCAAAAGCAGAGAATGCTTCTAGTTCTCTAAACGTTGCTAAATCTAGCTTTAGTGTTCCAGCCACTTGCTTCATAGCCTTAATTTGAGCTGCTCCACCAACACGTGAAACTGATTTACCCACTGAGATAGCCGGTCGAATACCTTTATAAAATAACTCTGATTCTAAAAAGATTTGACCATCAGTAATAGAGATTACATTTGTTGGTATATATGCTGAAATATCTCCAGCTTGTGTTTCAATAATAGGAAGTGCTGTTAAAGACCCACCACCCATTTCATCTGACAACTTTGCTGCACGCTCTAGTAACCTTGAATGAATATAAAAAACATCACCTGGGTATGCCTCACGACCTGGAGGCCTTCTTAAAAGTAACGATAATTGACGATATGCTTGCGCTTGTTTTGTTAAATCATCATATATAATTAATGCATGCCCACCATTGTCTCTAAAGTGCTCAGCCATAGCACAGCCAGAAAATGGAGCTAAAAACTGTAACGGAGCAGGTGATGATGCTGGTGCAGCAATAATAGTAGTATACTCTAAAGCTCCTGCTTTATTTAATTTTTCTACAACTTGTGCAATTGTAGATGCTTTTTGTCCAATAGCTACATAAAAACACTGAACATTTTGTCCTTTTTGATTAATTATTGTATCTATTGCAATTGCTGTTTTACCAGTTTGCCTATCACCAATAATTAACTCACGCTGCCCTCTTCCAATAGGTATCATTGCATCGATTGATTTAATTCCTGTTGCTAAAGACTCTTCAACCGGTTGTCTTGAAATTATGCCAGGTGCTTTTAGTTCAACAATTCTAGACTTATCCGTTTTAATTGGGCCTTTTCCATCAATTGGGTTACCCAAAACATCAACTACTCTTCCAAGTAAAGCTTCACCAACGGGAACTTGAACAATCTTCTTTGTCCGTTTAACAATATCGCCTTCTTTAATATCCCTGTCTTCACCGAGAATAACAGCACCAACGCTATCTTCTTCTAAGTTTAGTACCATTCCAAAGACATCTCCAGGAAACTCAACAAGTTCACCAGCCATTACATTTTCTAAACCATAAATTTTAGCAACACCATCACCAACTGAAAGGACATTTCCAACTTCACTGACTTCAATTTTTTTATTGAAATTTGTAATTTGATCTTTTAGTACTCGACTAATTTCATCTGCGCGTATTGATAATTCCATTTTAATGAACTCTCCTTTTGAGGTCTTCATTGAGACGATTTAAATGCATTGATAGTGTGTCATCGAAAGTGTAGCCATCAACTCTAGCTATCATACCTCCGATTAAATTTGAATCTTCTTTATAAGTTAATATTACTCTCTTATTAGTTTTTTTAGAGACAATATCAGTAATTTGCTCACGTTCTGTTGGTGAAAGTTGATGTGATGAAATAACTTCACCTCTTGTAACACCATTATCTTCGTCAATATATGTTTGATAGCTATCTACAATTTCTGGCAGTATAGATGTTCTTGCTTTGTTTGCTAATATCATCAAAAAACTCTTAGTTTCTTGAGAAAATGTAAATTTATTTACAATTTCTTCAATAGCTTTAGTTTTATCTTTTGCATTTAAAGTGGGGTTCAAGAAAAACTCTAATATTGTAGAATCATTAAATGAGTCTTTTAATATTTTCAATTCTTTGTATATCTGATCCGTGAGATTTTTTTCTTTTCCAACCTTAAAAATTGCCTGTGCGTAGCTTCTAGCTAAAATTGCGCTTTTCATTGCTGCACCACCTGAATGTTTTTAATAAATTCTTCTTTAAGTCTTTCCAGGTCCGGCTGTCCAAGACTGTTACTAATATCATTTTTAGCTTTTTCAAAAGATTGTTTTAATAAATCTAACTTTAACTCACCAACAACTTTGTTTAATTGATTTTGAACTTTACCTTCTGAGTCTGTAATAATTTTTTTAGATGCTAGATCAGTCTCAGCTAATAATTTCTTTGTGTTATTTTGTGCCTGAACATGAGAGTCTTGAATTGATTGCTCGGCATTAATTTTTAATTTTTCTAAGCGGTCTTTAATACTATTTCTTTTTTCTTCAGCCTGTTGCTTTAATATTTGTGCTTTTTGAAATTCTTCATCAAACTTATCTACTCTTCCAGCAAATAAATCTCTCACTGTATCTTTTAATAAATATATTAGTATGCCAAGAGTTAAAGTTACATTTACAACCTGTGCTTGTATCACACTCCACGGTATATCATTAGGAGAGCCTGCTCCAGCCCCATAAGCTAAATCACTTAGCAAAAGTAGTGAAATAATAACTATTAATCTCATAAATCTACTTTCCCCTTTCCTATTACTGTTTTTTTAATTAACTCAGCAAGTGGGCCAATTTCTTGTTTAAGATCGTCATAAATTTTAGACTTTGTTTGTTCAAGCTCTAGCTCTGATTTTTTGCGATACTCTTCAGCTTTTAGGTTTGCAGTTTGTATCATTTGGGCTTGTTTTTCTAATGCTTGTTTTTTTTCATCATCAAAAATATTTTTTATTTTTAGATTTAATGCTTTTGCATTTTCTTCGTACTCAGTTTCAAGCTGAGCAGTTTCCTCTACAAGCTTAGAAGTGACGTCCTCACTACCAACAGTCCTATTGTATCGCTCCATATAGGCTTGGAAATATGGTTTAAAAACCATACGTGTGAGTATTAAATAAGATACAACAAATATTCCAAACTGAACAAAGATTGTACTATCGATACCAAGAGATTTTAACATATCCATAATATTTATTCCCACTTTAATTTTGAGCTTAGGGTTAACCTGGCACCTATTTTTGGTCAAGCTCAAATAATGGTATTAATTATGATTTTTATACTTAATATGCAGCGTTAGTTTTTATACTGAATTAAACTTGTTTTTCTTCTTTCATATGGGAGGCTCCCTGAAATACCACGCCTTCAAGTATCTTTAGACTTGGAGTTGTAACTGAGCCCTTAAATACTGCCGGAGGCTTCATTATAACTTGTTTTTTTGCAATAATGTTACCCTCAAGTACACCTGATAAAATTATGCTATTAGCCTCTATATCTGCGTTAACACGTGCTTCTTCTGATATTATTAAAGTATCTTTGGTAAAGATTTCACCTTTAAACTCACCAGCTAAACGCACACAACCTTCAAAGCTTAAGTTTCCCTCAAATTTCGTTCCAGAATTTAATAGTCCTGTGACTGCTGTATTTTGATATATCTCTACCTTTTCCAATTTTCCCTCAGTTTATCAATAAAACCATTTAATTCATCATCTGAATAAAATTGTATTTGTAATTTTGACTTTCCGTTTTCATAATTCAGTTTCACTTTTGTTCCAAGAATTTTTTGAATTTCACTTGTAATGCTACTCACTTGAACTTCAACTTCTTTATTTATAGCTGGCTCAATTACCGCTGAATTTTTTAGTTTTTTAATGAGTTTGTCCGTTTGCTTTACATTTAATTGTGATTTTACAACCTTTCTTGCAACTTTAAATTGCATTCTAAAATCTTTTAATGTTAACAATAGTTTAGCTTGCCCTAATGAAATGTCCCCGTTTATAACCATTTCTTTTACTTCAGGCGCTAACTGTATTAAGCGAAGTAAATTTGCTACTGTTGCTCTGTCTTTTCCTACTTTCACAGCCAATTCACTTTGAGTTAGGTCAAACTTATTCATTAAATGTTGATAAGCCATGGCCTCCTCAATTACATTTAAGTCTTCACGTTGAATATTTTCAATTAAAGCAAACTCTAATGATTTTTGTTCATCTACTTTTTTTACAATAACTGGTACTTTATGTAAGCCAGCAATCTGTGATGCCCTCCACCTTCTTTCTCCAGCAATAATTTCGAACTCACCTGTTAATAATGGTTTTACAGTTATTGGCTGAATTATCCCTTGTTCTTTTATTGATTGTGCTAGTGAATCTAAGGCTGCTTTATCAAACTTTTTTCTTGGCTGCTCTTTATTTGTAGTTATTTTTTCAATTGCGACCTGTAATATCCTTTCTTCTACACTGAGTGCTCTAACCACTTTTTTTGCTTCATTATTGTTTGTTTTGTTTTCTATTTTATTATTAATATTAGTAATTTGGGTGTCATTAGTAATCTCTTTAGTTTGTTTTTTTTGTTCATTATTTTGGTTACCCAGCAAACTACCTAGGCCTCTACCTAGGCCTCTTGAGCTACTATTTTTTTTACTATTTGTCGTTGATGTCATTACTCATTCCCCCTAGCCTATATCGTAGCTTCAGGAGCTGTGTTAGATGGCTTATTCTGTGTTATTGATTGTTTTTCTAGGTTTGCATCTTTTACCCTTTGATCTAGTTCAGTGGCTAACTCTAGGTATCTCTTCGCACCAATTGATTTAATATCGTAATGCAGTATTGAGCAACCATGACTAGGAGCTTCACTAAGTCTTACATTTCTTGGTATTATTGCTTTAAATACCTTATCCGCAAAATGTGATTGTATCTCTGAAACAACCTGGTGGCTCAAGTTGTTTCTTTTATCAAACATTGTTAATACTATACCCTCAATTTTTAAAATTGGGTTTAAATTCTTTTTAATTATGCCCGCAGTATTTAATAGTTGGCTAAGTCCCTCAAGTGCATAATACTCACACTGCAATGGAACTAAAAATGATTGTGCTGAACATAGTGCATTAACCGTCAGTAGCCCTAACGAGGGTGGGCAATCAATTATCACGTAATCAAAATCATCAGCTACAGTGCTGATAGCCTCTTTTAGCCTATACTCTCGATTAGGCATATCTACTAACTCAATTTCAGCTCCAACAAGGTCTGGTGTTGCACAAACTATTTTTAAATTTTCATGTTGAGTATCCTGGATAGTCTCTTGGATAGTCTTTTCGCCAATTAATACATGATAAACGTTGTTATCTTGAGTTTCATACCTTTTTATACCAATGCCACTAGATGCATTACCCTGTGGGTCCATATCAATTATAAGTGTTTTTCTTCCTAGCTCAGATAATGCAGCAGCTAAATTAACTGAAGTTGTTGTTTTTCCTACTCCACCCTTTTGGTTAGCTATACAAATAGTTTTAATCATGTTTGCTCCCATGCTTATCAAAGTTGATTTTGACTACTCATAAATATCTAAATTCTAAATCTAGTCTTTAGTTATTTAAGTTTAATCATTATATTTCCGATTGTTCCACGTGGAACATTAGCTGTCTATTAGTTTTAATAGGATTTTATGAAAAAAACAATTTTTATGCTTATTTTGTCTTTAATTTGCACATCTTGCATGGATAAAAGAGTAAAAAATCCTGAAAAAGTTGATTTAATCTATATTGACTTAAAGAGTGATATAGAAAAAATTGATAAAGTCATCAAGTTGCGTGAAACAGAAATACAAATAGTTAAAGATGAAATAAACTCTTTACCAGTTCGAGCTAAAGGACGGGTAGTCAGATTATTAAGAATTGAAGCAATGTCCTCGGATATCACCCGTTTTAAGCAGTTAAAAAAATACATATATATTAAACTCCGTAAAAGGAAGGAAATGGCTAAAATTCGATATGAATTAAGGTTTCAAAACAATGAACCCTGGCCTGACAAAGAAGAGTTTCGTTTGTATAAAATTGCAAAGAATAATAGCTTAACACCAGTTGAAGAGATCAATAAGTCTGACAATAGTAGGGCCCCAACTCATAAAAAAGATATTCAGAAAATTTTAAAGTTTCATGGGTTATAATTGTTCTACGTGGAACAATTAGTTTAATCGTGACGTTTCAATTAAAAACCTCTCTCCAAGATCTTTTGGAAGCTTATACTCAAGTTTCATTTCAGGTCGCCATTGAGTTAATAACTGAGAGGGCATACTCCCAAGCTCGTTAGACCAAAGAGGGCCCTTAAGATGAAAATACTGTGCTTTACTAGCAAATGATTTATTAGCCATTAGTAATGATTTCGTTAATGACCCAAGTCCTCTACTAACAGCACAACTAATACTAGACACCTTCATTTTGTTAATATCAATACATTGAGCCTTAACGTTTACAAGCTGTAATTTACTAGCAATATACTTAATAAACTCAATTTTTCTACTATCAGAGTCAACTAAAACAAATTTTCTGTTCCTATCTAACAGTGCCATTATTATTCCGGGAAACCCGTTACCTGAACCTAAGTCGTGTATAATATCTGACTTAGCTAGCTCTAAAATTTTTTCCGAAGAAACAATGCAATCAAAAAAATGCACTATGTCAGCGTTATATATAGACTTTTTAGAAACAAGGTTGATTTTAGTATTAAATTTTATAAGATCATCATGAAATGCTTTAAAGTATTTAATCTGTTTTGACTCTGGGACAAGGTTTTCTAAGCGCCAATAAATTTTAGGCTTACCATCTAAGCCTTTTGCTAACATCTCAGCATGAGCTTTTTCCTCATCCGTGGCTTCTAAAAAAACATATTTACCGCTTCCCACTATCTTTCCTTTTGCTGCTTTTTAAATACAGCATTATTACATGAATTGCTGAAGGGTTAACTCCACTTATTCTAGTTGCTTGCCCTAAAGTCTGTGGCTTGATTTGGCTTAATTTTTCAACCTCTTCAGTTGAGAGCCCAATCAGTTTATCATAATTAAAGTCGGCAGGTATCTTTAATTTCTCAAGCTTTTTAGTTTGTTTAATTTTTTCATTTTCTAAGTTTATATAACCAGAGTATTTAATATTTATTTCAACAGGCTCATAAATCTGCCTATCAGGTAGTTTAATATCAAACAACTTTAAATCTAAACCATTAATTTCATTGCGCTTAAGTAAAGTATCTAAAGTAATAGGTTTTTGCAAAACAGGGGTTTCTAATTTATTAAAAATACTTTGAATGCTTGGTTTAGGCGTGATCTTAGTTTTACATAAAGACTCATAAAAGAAGTTTCTCTGCTCGAGGATATTATTATAAAACTTGATTCTTTCGTCATCAATCAAACAATTATGCCTAGAAATATCGAATAACCTCTCAAGAACATTATCTTCTCTCAAAACTAATCTATGTTCAGCTCTTGAAGTCATCATACGATAAGGTTCTTTAGTACCTTTTATAACTAAGTCATCTATTAAAACCCCAATATACGAGTTATGTCTTTCAAGGATTAATGGGTCTTTATATAGTATTTTTAGTGCTGCATTAGTACCAGCAACCAGGCCTTGACCTGCAGCTTCTTCATATCCACTTGTTCCATTAATCTGACCAGCTAAGTAAAGACTATCCAAAACCTTGGTTTCCAAGGAGTGAGTAAGTTGAGTAGGTTCGATAAAGTCATACTCAACTGCATATCCAGGCCTAATCATTTTAACCTGGGCAAGACCAGGAATTGTTTTAAGTATTTGATATTGTATATCTTTTGGCAAACTAGTTGATATACCCTGGAGGTATATAGTTTGGGTATTCAAACCTTCAGGCTCTAAAAATGTTAAATGACTTTTTTTATCACTAAAACGAGTTACTTTGTCTTCAATACTTGGACAATACCTTGGGCCATTACCAGAAATAGCACCAGAATACATTGGAGACAAATTTAGGTTATTTCGAATAATTTCATGTGTTAATTCATTGGTGTGAGCCATATAACAAGCTATCTGCTCAAGCTTAAGTATATTATTACTTCGATAACTAAATGGAAAAAAGTCATTGTCGCCAAAAACTGGAGTTGTCTTTTCCCAGTCAATACTCGAAGCAAGAAGACGGGGAGGAGTACCAGTTTTTAAGCGAGTCACTTTAAAACCAAATTCATCTAGCTGATCAGAAATGCCAGTTGTAGATTTATCACCAACTCTACCCCCAGGTGTTTGCTTATCACCTATATGCATAATTGCATTCATGAAAGTACCAGTAGTAATTATAACTGCTTTTGACCTAATTAAACTGTTATCAGTTAAAAATACACCGTCAACAACATCATTATTAATGCTCAGACGTACGACTTCACCTTCTAATACAGTTAAGTTATTTTGCTTGTGAACTCTACTATTCATGTAAGAGCAGTAAAGCTCTTTGTCACATTGAGC
>CALJPJ010000041.1 GCA_937980625.1 uncultured Bdellovibrionales bacterium | reverse complement strand
TGTCCATCCTCGGTCAAGTTCTCCAATTTCAGTTTTAGTATTTTCAGCGCTGAGAGGACTGTTTTGGACTGTACTTATTTTTTTCAGTAAATATGGTTGATTGTCACAAAATTGTAATGCTTGCTGTGAGCTAATGAGTTGAGCCTTAACCATTTTAGCTAAATAATTTTCAATGGGTAGTATGTGATCTCCTCGTTGTTTTCTATTCAATTCTGAAAAATTATTTACATAAGCAAAAATTTCTTCATCGTCAATAAAGCGATCAAGCTCTCTAGAGCGTTCAACGGATTCAAATATTGGAATTTGAGTTCCTGCTTGAGCTGAAAATATTAATTTTTGGTGGAATAAAATATAAAGGCAGTTTCTGAATGTATTTGTTATTTTATTATTTTTTATTCTTCTTAAAAATTGATAAGCAGACCCAGCTTGTAAACTTATGACCGTAGGGAGGTTAAAGTCATAATTTTCTAATAAATATAAAAAGTTATTAAAATTAAGGTCATCAATAAAAATCATGTCTGGGTTAGTGTTAAGGTGGCGATTAAAGACTTCAATAAAATTATCAGTATAATTTATACTTGAAATAAGTGAATTGGCTCCACTATGTACCCAGGGGTTTTGTCGACTTAGCAAGCTTATATGTCGTTGTGTTTTTATATTTGCCATATTTAAAAAAGCATTGAGAGTATGTGTTTTTCCACTATGCTTTGCCCCTAAAAATAACATAAGTCCTTTTCTGAAAGTAGAATAGCCATCAAGAAAAGTTGTATTTAAATTTTTAGAATCAGGAATCTGCGAGGACATAGGTTGAAAGTGTAATGAGTGTAAGCCTTCCTGCTCACTTAGATATAATTTATACAAACTAATCTCTTTAACAGAGTAATAGATTAAGAGTGATTTTTTTTCTTTGTACTGCTCAAGCTCTTGCTCACTTAATATTTTTTTAATAAGTTTTATGATTTGCTCATTACTTAAAGTTGAATTTGCTGAGGTTATGGGCTTAATTTGATCGCGAGACTTTATGTAAATGGCTTTTGATGGACTGATGTATATATCGGTAGCTAAAGATTTTTGTGCTACAGATAAAATTTCTTTGAATGTCATTGACTCTACTCCTGGAAGTTTGACCAAAAATATCAAAGGATAAACATTGTTATTTCAGTACCTTACAAAATTCATTGTATGACAAATTATTTAAAAAATGAATGAAATCAATAATGACGCAATAAGTTTGGCTAACAAATTGTGCCATCTATATTTTTTCTATTTTTATTATTCACTTTAGTATAACTTAACCACTCCTAAGGTTTTTGATAATTCATTATAAATTATTTATATAACCTATTAAAATATATCTGCAGTAACAATATAAGGTCACTATAAAAAATGAATTGGGTAAGTTTATTGGCAACTTTTTTTTACTCTGGGTTATCACCTAAAGCTCCTGGGACAGTTGGAACTGTAGCGTCTATCCCTTTAGTTCTTTTTGCTTATTATTGGGGCAGCACAATATATGTTGTTTTGACCATGCTGGTTGTTATTTCCTCTATTTTTGTTTGTCAGCTTTACGAACAGCAAAATGGCGGGCATGATGGGGGCGAAATAGTTATTGATGAGGTTGCTGGTTTTTTAATCACAATGGCCTTGATACCTTTAACAGTAAAGTCTGTTGTGCTTGGTTTCATATTGTTTAGGTTACTTGATATTTTAAAACCATTTCCTATTAGTTATCTAGATAAAAAAGTAAAAGGTGGGTTTGGTGTTGTTTTAGATGACTTGGTTGCAGGCTTGATTGCCAATATTATTTTACAAGTACTTCACCAAAAGTGGGCATTAATTTAGTTATGGTATTAGACGAAAAAGTTTTAACTTTAAAAAAGCAATTTGAAGAAAGAGGTTTTACATTATCTTTAGCCGAAAGTTGTACGGGTGGATTATTAGCGGCTGAAATAGTTAAGCACGGGGGAGTGTCTTCATTTTTTAAGGGGGCAGTAGTTTCATATGCCCAAGACGTTAAAAAAGATATTTTATACGTGCCCAGTCATTTATTAAAGACTATGGGTGAAGTTAACGGCCCAGTCGCTTTAGCAATGGCTCATGGGGCCAGATATAGTATGAATTCAGACTGGGCGATAAGTATTACCGGAGTAGCAGGTCCGGGTGGAGGATCAAAAACAAAGCCAGTAGGTACAGTCTGTTTTGCCGTGGTTGGCCCTTGTTTTGAACAGAGTATAAAAAAAGAATTTAAAATTAAAAACCGTAATGAGATTCAAAAAGCATCAATTGAGTTCGCAGTTGATTTTATTTTAGAGTCTTTAGCGCAATAATAAGGAGATTACATATGGCAGGAGCACAAGGAAACCAAGATAAAGGTAAAGCATTAGAGTTAGCAATTGCTTCTATAGAAAAGCAATTTGGTAAAGGCTCAATTATGAAGTTAGGAGATAAAAATTCTGTGGCTGAAGTGCCTGTTTATAGTACGGGAGCATTATGTTTGGATATTGGTCTTGGGATTGGTGGTTTACCAAAAGGTCGTATTGTTGAAGTTTATGGGCCAGAGAGCTCAGGAAAAACAACTTTGGCATTATCAACAATTGCTCAAGCTCAAAAAGCTGGTGGAACAGTGGCTTTTGTAGATGCTGAGCATGCTTTGGATATTGGCTACGCAGGAAAACTTGGTGTTAAAACTGAAGAGATGCTAGTTTCTCAGCCAGACACAGGTGAGCAAGCTCTAGAGATTGTAGAAACCTTGGTGCGCTCAGGTGGTATTGATGTTTTAGTAGTTGATTCCGTTGCCGCCTTAACTCCAAGGGCAGAGATTGAAGGTGATATGGGTGCCAGCCATATGGGGTTACAAGCTCGTTTAATGTCGCAAGCTCTAAGAAAACTAACTGCAGCAATTAACAGAAGTAATACATTAGTTATTTTCATTAACCAAATTAGAATGAAAATTGGTGTTATGTTTGGCAACCCAGAAACAACAACAGGTGGTAATGCGCTAAAGTTTTATTCTTCTGTTCGCTTAGATGTACGCAGAATCGGTGCAATCAAAAATGGTGATGAGATTGTTGGTAACAGAACAACGGTAAAAGTTGTTAAAAATAAAATGGCACCTCCATTTGCAAAAGTGGAATTTGATTTAATGTATGGTGAGGGAATATCGCTACATGGAGATATTGTTGATCTTGGAGTTAAAAAAGGTTTAGTGGAAAAATCAGGAGCTTGGTACAGTCTTAAAGATGGTGAGAGAATGGGGCAAGGGCGTGAAAATGCTAAAAAATTCTTGAAAGATAACCAAGAAGTTTGTGATAAATTACAAAAAGAAATTAGAGAGGCTTATGGTTTAGGTAAAAAGTCAGTAAAAGAAATGCCAACCAAAGAAGAAAAGGCACCAAAAGCTAAGGTCACAGCAAAACCAATGAAAGCTAAGGCGACAAAGCATTAATATTATAAAAAATTGATTGTTAAAAAGCCTCTACGTTAGAGGCTTTTTTTATTTAATGAGTTTGCTTAAACAGTTTTGTGCAAGATTTTGGTTTTTGTTATGGATAACAAATGAAATACTGTCAGGTGAGCTTAGAACTTTTGAAACTTCAATAGAGTTTTCATTTAAAATTGTTGTGACATCGTTAATTATATTAAAATCAACGGCTCCATTGAAAGTGAGAGTAATAGCAGAGTTATCATTTTTAAGGACTTCAATTTGCGATGTTTTAGGAATTAAAGATTCTATTGTTGAAATAGTTTCTTTACTATCAGTGAACATAAGTCTTAAGTGATCTTTGTCAAAAGCACTAGCCAAAATTTGTGGCATTGCTAAGTGATATTTTATTAAAAATGAGTTTAGTGTTCTGTAACCCTCATAGGTATCGTTGGCTTTTACAGAAATATGTATAACTTGATCAATGCAATTAATAGCTAAAATTTGTGTTTTTTCAAACATATGACTTTCCTTTGTTGTAACAATTGTGCCTTGCTCGTGATTAGTGCTATTGCCGATGAACAACGGAGTTTTCATTTTTTGAGCTAAGGCTACGGACCGATAATGTAAAATAGGAGAGCCCCAAAAGCACATATTTTTAAGAGCTTTATAGTTAATGGCTGTATAGTACTTTGCATTTACATTTTGTTTTGGGTCAGAGCTAAAAACTCCATTAACGTCCTTTAAAGTTTTACATTCATGAGCTTTAAAGTATGCGGCTAAAGTCACAGCAGTAGTGTCAGAGCCACCACGCCCGAGTGTAGTGATTTCTTTAGTATTAGGGTCAACACCCTGAAAGCCAGCAACAATAACAATTTTATTTTCTTTAAGAGCTTGTTCAATTCGAATGGGCTTTACGTCAATAATTCGAGCTTTATTATGGGTGTTATTTGTAAGTATGCCAGATTGACTACCTGTAAAGCTAATTGCAGGGTGACCCAAAGACTGTAAGGCCATGCTCATCAGTGACATACTCACTCTTTCGCCAGTTGATAAAAGCATATCCATTTCACGTCTTGCCGGAGTTTTAGAAATTTGATGGGCTAAGTCAATTAAGCGATCAGTGCCTTGGCCCATAGCGCTAACAACCACAATAATAGAGTGTCCCTGCTCATAGAGCTGGCCTATATCTCTTGCAATAGCAATAATTTTTTCGGGGCTAGATAGGCTAGACCCACCGTATTTATGTACAATAAGTTTTTTCATAATTTAAAAATATAATAGCGGCTAACTTAGTAAGGTACAATATCAACTTTAACAGTCGACTTTCATATTTTGAAATGAAATTTATATAGGGCGAGTTGAGGTTTCATCTAGTTAGTATAGTGCCTAGCTAAACCGACCTTCTGCGCTGAGCTTAAAAATTTAATCCGCATTCCGGTTAAATCTCTAATCTTATCTCGAACTTAGGGTCATATAGTCTCTTTACTAACTAGATGAAACGTCAACAGGCCCTAGTTTTACATATGTTTTTTAACATACTTAACAGCTCTTGCAGTATAACCTTTAGGTATTCTTACTCTGTAGTTCTTTATAAACCTTGGAATAAACCCCTTTAAAATACCAGGATTTAATACTTGTAATACGGCTGGTTTAAGCCCCATATTTTGAGCTAAGTTGTATAGGTCAGTTCCTCCAGGAACATGAAAAACTTCATAAGCATAAGGTTTCATTTGTTTTATATTTCTAAACCCATATAGTTTTGGCGCTTTTGCAATGAGTACTGTGGCAATGAGTTTAGGTACATATTCACGTGTTTCTTTTGGGAAGCCTTTTTGTCTAGACAAAATCCAAAAATTTTTAGTTTTATATTTTTTTATTAAACGTCTTAATCTGGTTTCACCCATATTATAGGCTGAAGCAGCTAAATACCAAGAGCCAAACATTCCGTATAAATCATTTAAGTAGCTAACTGCAGCTTCGGTGCTTCTGTAAAAGTCCATTCTTTCATCAACCCACCAATTTACTTTTAAACCATAGCGTGTTGCTGTTGGTTTAATAAATTGCCAATAGCCAACAGCACTAGCGTGACTCTTAGCTTGTGAAGACAAGCCACTTTCAATAATAGCAATATAGGCTAAATCAAGAGGCATTCTTTTTTTTTGCAAAGCATACTGCATACTGGGAAAGTATCTATAAGAACGAGAGAATATTTTAGTGAGCCAGTTACGACCTCTTCCTTGATAGTAGTTAATCCATTTCTGTACACTTTTATTATATGTGATAGGGATATCAAACCTGGGTTTTTGATCAATAGGGGAGTAAATAGATCTTGGGTTAAACTGTTGGCTAACATTGCGCTTAAGTTTGTGTACTTTTGAAACCTTAGCCTCTGAAGTAGGGTTAATCGCAAGAAAAAATATAAGAGTAAAAACAACGTGAAGCTTCATAAGCTTAGATCTTATTGGTTAATACATGATCAGTGAACTACAAATATACTATTTAACAATGAGCTGACTTGAGATAAATAAAATTGACTAAGGTCCTGCATCAAAAATCATCAAATGTTAAAAGTTGGTTAAAATAGTAACACTAAAAGGTATTAGGCAGTTGGTACAAGATAACTGTGAGTTAGTAATTAAAATTTTAGCTTTTAAGTCAGGGCTGAACACTGATGACACTAGAGAGTTGATAAATAAAATATAAAAAAACTATTTATGATTTATTTCTAGTTAATTGCGCGCCACACTTGGTGGTACGTATATCATTATAATTAATACAGTATAAAAATATAATTTTTATATTGTGTTTCATTTTTTGCATCACTTTGATGCAAAAAATGTTGTGTGCGACGAGCTTTATATGTAGCTACAGTGCATGGATTGAGTGCAAACATACTTTTTAAGACACGAGTTACAGCATAAAATCAGCCAAAACCCAAGGTACTCAATGAGGGCCTTTGCTGATTTGCTAGAGGTTAACGTTGGAACGCTATCTTCTATATTGAATGGTAAACGCAAGTTGACTCCTAAAATGGCTCAAAAATTTTGTGATAGACTATGTTACCTACCAGATAAAAAAAGACAAATTTTGAAACTAGTACGGGATAGCTTTTATGATCTTGAGAGTTCTGAGGCTTCAGAAGAAAAATTAAAATTAGATAATGAATACTTTCAGATTTTATCTAATTGGTATCATTTTGCAATTTGCCAATTAGTTACACTTGATCACTATAAAAGTGAATCGAAAAACAGACAGTTCAAATGGATTTCATCTCAATTAGGAATTTCAGAAGTTGAAGCAAAATTAGCTATAGATAGGCTATTGAGTTTAGGTCTTTTGGAAAAAGATCTAAATGGTTTTTTAGTTCGCAAACATAAAAAAATATCAACGGCAAATAAAAGTAAAACTAATTTGGCTTTAATTTCTTGGCAGAAGCAGTTGCGGCAAAAAGCAATTGAGTCTTTAGAAATGGACCCAATTTCTACGAGGAACATGTCATCAATGACTATGTCAATTGATGTAAGAAAAATAGATATGGCAAAAAGAATAATTGAAAAATTTCAAGACGACCTAAGTGGTTTACTTGAGTCAGGGGACAAAAATGAAGTTTATCAATTGACGGTAAGCTTATTTCCAATTCAGAAAAAAAACAAAAGGAGAAAAGAAGATGTTTAAGCTAATGATAGTATTGCTTGCAATGGTTTTTACCGCACAAAGTAGTGCTGATAATAATAAGATAAAATCAGAAGTGTTTATTAATGAAGTAAATATTAATGAGGGTGTTTATAAGCAAGCAAGGGCTCTGCAGCAGGTGAAACCAAAACTGAGTCAAGATATCTCATCGAGCTTTGTTTTTGATAATAAATATAGTCTAGGACATGACGGTCATGGCGGAGGTGCTATTAGGCACTTGAATAACGACTCATCAACTTTTTACAAGTTACTTGATCTGGCGGAGGGAAAATATATTAAAAAAAGTGAGTTTGGCCCACTGAAGTTTGTGAATAAAGTAATATCTACACTTGAGTGGAACAAAAATGGGATAACTCTAAGTGCAGAATTGGCGCAAAATTTAAGAGACAGAGTAAACGAAACAAATTTTTATTTCGCTGATTTTAGTTTAGTTAATAAAAAATCTCTTAAATCTAATATTGTTAGAGATGTAATAATTGAAAATATTGCTGTGAGCTTCAACACAGAAATAATGATTAATCTTGGCAAGTTTAATAAAATGGATAAGAAATCTCAAAACTTTTTAATACTACATGAGTTATTGCACCATATTAAGTTTTTAAAAATAAGTCAAAATAATAGATATAGTCGTTATGAAGAGCTTGATGAAGCTAAAGTAAGGACCTTGGTTAGGTTTTTAAACATACAAAGTATGAATGATGAGCTTAGTAAAGACAGTTTTCAGTTAAAAATGGCGAAAAATAATATGCACCTTTGGGTTTATGATGGAGACCTTGAATTTCAAAAGAAGATGATTGAAAAACTATGGTCGTCATATGAACAAATGCCAGAGTCAATGCTTATGTACAGAGTTTGTTTACAAATTTCAATGAATATCAATATTGACTGGGTAGACCACTATTATGATTTAAATGGCTTAACTGAATTTGTTTCAATCGGCGCTGTAGTTGGCGGACCAGGATACAATGTAAGGCCACCGAGAAGAGACTTATTAGTTTATATTGATAGTAATCTTTTGAAAATGTTTGATATTAACTCATATGCTTACAAAATAGTTGAACACGTAAGAAAGTTAGTCATTAAAGAGTCAAATAGACAAAACTTAGACCCTAAAGGTTATTCTAACAAGAGGAATTAAATGAAAAAAATATTATTAATAACTATAGCTTTAACTTCATTAACATCTTATGCCCATGAAAGTAATAAACATTGTACGGTGAAATCTGCATGTATTAGTGATGTTCTAAAATGTAAAGAGTATATTAACCCTCATGGTACGCCCTATTGGATGTTTAGACTAGATTATAAAATTATAAATACTTGTTTTGATGGTTGGGAAATGTGGGATTTTGAAAAAATACTTTCAGAAAATTTCCGTTCGGAAAGCAAAGTCACTTGCGAATGGAAAAAACAGGAACAAACTTCGTTACACCCTAACTGTAATTGATTTAGGTTTTAGCTGGTAATTATTACTGTGTACACTGTATCTAGTTCTAGATTTGGACCATTTTTTTGATCGTTAATTTAAAAACAAAGTTTATGATTTCATTCATAGCTCTAAAGCCTTTAAGTTAAAAAGACTTAAGGCTTTAGATAAAGATAGCAATTTTTAATTATTACTCGTTAAATTAGAATGTACAGTTTTCTTCACTGAGTAAACTCAAATAAATAGGTTTTAAGTTTTAGTTTATATGTTGTTGGGAAAAATGAAACTTTTTAATAAATATTCAATGTAGTAATGACACACTTCAGAGCATATTGTCGATCTAAGTTACGAATAAGTTTATTTATTTACTTGATTAAAAATTTCAATACCAAATTTTCCGCCTTCAAGGTGGTCTAAGCTGTCACGAATAAAATTATTTAAAATGACTTGTTGCCAGCGAGCGGCAGTTTTCAGACTCTCTTGAACGTACTCTTTTGTTTTTGTGTCAATACAATCCTTTTTCGTATAACTTCTCACTTCATTTCTGAAGTTAAATGTAAGTGCAGCATAGGCACCTTTATCTTTTCCATCACAAAGAGCCATATTTTCTTTTGCAGACTTGAACCGATAAAATTGATCTTTATAAATATGCGCCATCATGTCTTTAAGCTCATAGGAGGCTCCTGATACATGAGCTGCCCATAATGCCTCTTGGTTGCTGTACCCCATATGTTTTAGTTTATAAGCAGCATAGGCACCTGCAGTAAAATGATGCAAACCACTGCCATAAGCCTGCCTTTTAACTGGCCCGTAGCCAGGAAGAATAGTTCCACCCTTATTTAGCCATTTTGAGAATTTAATAATTGCTTGTCGAAATCGACTTTTTTCTCTTGCGATAGGTTCATTAGGTTTAGAATAAAATTCTTCAATAGATCTGTAGTTTGATAAAGGTTTAAATAAGTACTTTACTCTCGCGTTACTAGTTTCTTGGTTGCTATGCTTTAAGTTTTCTAAATAAAATTTTGAAAAATAAGGTATATCATTGTCATTAGTAAAGGCCACATATAATTTAAAAGCAAGATCAACTTTCTGGCCATCTGCTATATTTGGAAAACTTTTATTGAT
>CALJPJ010000040.1 GCA_937980625.1 uncultured Bdellovibrionales bacterium | reverse complement strand
ATATATGCCTAAAAGCTAAGCTAGAATAGGGGTTTAACCCAGATAGTTTGCTTGCGGCCTGGCCCAACAGAAATAACATCAATAGGGGTTCCTAGTTCTGTTCCAATTAAACTAATTAACTCTCGAGCCTCTGGAGGTAGATCCTGTAAGGCTTTTGCATCTGATATATCTTCGCTCCATCCTTTAACCTCTTTGTATATTGGCTTAGCTTTAGCTAAATCACCAGGAGTTGAGGGGTAAATGGAAGTGACTTCACCGTTAAGTTCATAACTTGTGCAAAGTTTAATATTTTTAAGTCCGCTGAGAACATCAATTTTCATTAACGATAAGTTAGTTATCCCATTAATTCTAATGGCGTATTTTAACGCGACTAAATCTAGCCAGCCACACCTTCGTTTACGGCCAGTAGTAGCTCCAAATTCCTTACCTACTGTGCCCATATGCTGGCCAACTTCATCGTCAAGTTCGGTGGGAAACGGACCTGAGCCCACACGAGTTGTATAGGCCTTAGTTATTCCCACGACTTTTTCAATTTGATTGGGACCAATACCAGCACCAATACAAGCAGAGCCAGCAATAGTTGAAGAACTAGTTACAAATGGATAAGTGCCATGTAAAAGGTCCAGCAAAGTGCCTTGAGCGCCCTCAAATAGGATTTTTTTATCTGCTTTTAATGCTTGGTGGATTTCGTAGGATGTATTTTTGCAGCGATAGGGTTTTAGTTCAGCTGTGTATTTAGTGATTTCGCCAATAAGCTCATCTACATCAATCGGTTTTTTTCCATACATATGCTCTAGTAAGTAGTTTTTCTCATCTAGTGACTTAACAAGTTTTTCTCTAAGCGTACTAGGGTCAAATAAATCACCAAATAATATAGCCTTGCGTGAGGCACGGTCTTCATAAGCTGGGCCAATCCCTTTTCCAGTTGTACCAATTTTTTCATTTTTGGCTTTTAACTCTCTGGCTTGATCAAGCTCTCTATGATAGCGCAGTAATACTGTAGCTGTATCTGAAATTAATAACTGGTTAGAGTCTTGAAGAAGGCCATTGGCTTTAAGAGCTTTTATTTCATCGACGATAGTTTCAATATCTAGTACTACGCCAGTAGAAATAATACATTTTGTATTTGGGTGAAGCACACCAGAAGGCACTAGGTGTAAAACAGTTTTTTTGCCATCTACAATTAATGTATGACCAGCATTTGCACCACCTTGGTAGCGAACAACATAATCAGATTGTGAAGAGAAAACATCGACAACTTTACCTTTCCCTTCGTCTCCCCACTGCGAACCAATAACTATTAAGCCTGGCATAAGTATTTCCTTGTTTGAGTGAGCTTTATATATAGCTTACAACAATTGGGGATCCTAATAATTATATTAAAATATGGATTTTGATTCGTGGTATCACTGTTGCGAGGTGCATTGCATAAGAATAACTGTTAATTTTGTTTAATTTAGCTGGTTATAAAGCCATGTGGTGCACTCAAAAGAAGCACATTTAAAAGCCTCATGAGTATAAGCTCCAATATGGGGTGTTAAAAATACATTTGGTAATGATTGCAGTGGGTCAGCTTTTAAAGGCTCTTTTTTAAATACATCTAGGCCTGCTTTGATATCTGGCTTGTCCACTAAGAGCGTATAGAGATCATCTTGTTGGATGCAATCACCTCTGGCTGTGTTTATAAGTATGGAGTTGTTTGAAATAAGTTTAAGGTTATTTTTGTTCAGTAAATTTGTGGTCTCTTTAGTAAGGGGGGTGTGAAGACTTATAATGTTAGAATTTTGTAATAATGTGTCGAGCTTATTTATTTTTTTAACATTTATTTCTTTGAAATAATTTTCGGATTTATAAGGGTCATAGGCGCTTACTTTCATTGAAAATGCCTTAGCAATTTGGGCCACTTTTGAACCAACACGGCCTAAGCCGATAATACCGATGCTCTTACCAAATAAATCATTACCACGAGATAAATTCACTTTCCATTGGTCACTTAGTAAGTGATCATTTGCAAGTTTTAAGTTTTTAATAAGACTGAGAAGTATTGAAAAGCTATGTTCTGCAGCACTAATGGAGTTCACTTCTTTTGGATTAAAAACTTGAATATTAAGTTTTTGACATAATAATAAATCGATATGATCAAGCCCACTTGTTGCCGTGGCAATAAACTTTAAGTTTGGTAATTGTTTGATAAATAGATTATCAATTTGAGTTTTACTACGAGTCAGTATGGCACAAATATTATTTTTATTAGTTGGTAAATCAGATGTACGAATAATATTGTAACTACTTGGAAATATTTTTAATGACGAAGGGTGAAAACTATCAGTAATCAAAATAGTCATGATAGTCCTTGCTGTTATCATTGTTAAAGTTGCTGAGTGCTAAGTTTAAGTTGTTATCGCTAATTTTAAACCCAAGGTCGTTAAGTGCTTTGTAGATAGCTTTTATTGTTTCAACATAGTCTATTTTTTTTATATACCCCATATGACCAACACGAATAATCTTACCTTTGAGTAGATCTTGCCCTCCCATGACGGTGACTTTATATTTTTCTTCAATAAGCTTGCGTAGAGCAAGACCATCGATTTGACTTGGAACATTGAATGCCGTTAAAGATGGAGCCGGGCTTGATGATAAAAGGTTTAAGCCTAAAGCCTGTATTGCTAGTCTAAAGTTTTCAGCGCATGCACGAGTATACTCAATTCTATGAGCTCTTTTGTGACCACAAAACTCCTTAAGTGTAAAATTAAGAGCTTTGATGTGGCTTACTAGAGAGCTAAAACGAGTTTGGTTTTTTTTATTGCTTAATGCTTCAGATGTAAGATCAAAATAATACTTAGGTAAATTTGACGTTTTAGATTTCTCCCAGGCAAATTTTGACAAACTTATAAAACTCATTCCTGTTGGCAGCATAAAAGCTTTTTGAGAACCAGCAATAAAGACATCAACTCCTTCTATGGACATATTTATATTAGATATACCAGCGGCTGTAATACCATCAACTAAAAATAAACAATCAGTATTAGTTTTTTTGATTATTTGAGCAATAGTTTGAATAGGGTTAATTGTTCCCGTACTGGTCTCAACAGCTTGGCAAAATACAGCTTGGTATTTTTTTTTACTAATTACTTTAGATAATTCACTAGGCTCAACTGGCTGACCCCATTCGGTCTTTAAAAGATCAACTTTTAAACTATAGTTTCTTGCCATATCAGCCCATCTTTGACCAAACTTACCATTTACAATAACTAAAACATTATCGTCAGTAGACATAGTATTTACAATGCTGGCTTCCATGGCGGCACTTCCAGTGCCTGGTATAATTATTACAGGTTGATCTGTACAAAAGACGTCTTTGAGTTGGGTTAAGGTTTGTTTAAGAATTATTTCAAACTCTGGTGTGCGATGATGGATGATTGCTTCGGAAAGTTTATTTAAAATCAAAGGGTGAATTGGGACAGGGCCTGGAGCCATTAATTTATTTGCCATAGAATATGACAATTCAGCTTTTTTAAGAAAATGTCTACATAAATTTAACTATTTACTAAGATTTTTTGACAGTTAATGCTACCGGTGATTATATCTAGGCATGAGGTATTTTATTCTTGTTTTAATAAGTGTATTGGCTATGTCCTGTGCCTATGATTTAGGATACCGTAGTAAAAATCTTCCTGGCGGCCATAAGGTTATTCATATTCCCATGTTTTCAAATGAAACTATGAGTGTAGGACTTGAAACTTATTTTACCAATGAGCTTAAGCGTCAGTTTTATCGCTCTAAAGTAGCCAAGGTTTCTGATCAAGCGCCAGTTAAAATTATTGGTAAAATTAGGCGCATATATATAGATCAAACTGAAGCTAGGGCCAGCAGAGAAGATTTTGAAAACTTACCAGCTAATACAGTTTTAACAACAAGTTACAATATGACTATTGATGTTAAAGTGCAAATGCTAAGAAGATCAGATCAAAAAGTGATTTGGCAAAGTGAATTTACTGACTTTTTACCTTATAGTGGAGCCCAGTTAAAGCTAGAGGGAATAAATTCTTCCAATACAATTTACAATCAAAGTGCTATAAATAATAATATACAGAAATTAGCGGCGATTATAATGGCTGAAGCTTTTAATCGTTTGACGGAGAACTTCTAAGTGACTTTAGACCTAAGAAAATTACAACAATCACTATCTAAGTATTCTGCTGCACCTATATATTTTTTAGTTGGTTCAGACGAATTTATGGTGGATGAAGCGATTGCTGCTATTAAAGAGAAAGTAGTCACTGAGGGAATGGATGATTTTAATTACAACCAATTTAGTGGTACAGACACACGTGGAGTCAAAATATTAGAACATGTTGAAACCTTGCCAATGATGTCAGATATGCGGATGGTATTAGTGAGGCGAGCTGATGCCTTAAAAGAAAAAGATTGGAATATTTTAACCACAATACTACAAGATAGAGTCGACACTTGCAGTTTAGTTTTAGTATTTAATAAAATTGATAAAAGAAAAAAATATTATAAATTAGGTCAGAAAAATGGTGTTATTGTCGATTTAAAGACACCTTATGATAACCAAATACCTACGTGGATAGATTATATTGCTCATCAAAATGGAGTGAGCTTAACACCTGAAGCAACGGGGATACTGTTTCAATTAGTAGGAAATCATCTTATAGAAATAAAAAATGAACTTATTAAACTGAAGTCATATAAATCTAGCTCCGATTCAAATCCATCTTCAGAGGTTAAAATTTCTAAAGATGATATTTTAAAGGTTGTTTCAAAGTCTAAGTTTGAAAATGTATTTCAGTTAACTAAGGCCTTGGGGCAAAGAGATCGTGGGCAAGCATTATATTTTTTGGCTCAACTACTGGACTCCGGGCAAAATGAAATTGCGACATTAGCTTTAGTAAAGCGTCATATGAGAATCTTATC
The DNA here is from genome assembly GCA_937980625.1 of uncultured Bdellovibrionales bacterium. Lineage (GTDB taxonomy): Bacteria > Bdellovibrionota > Bdellovibrionia > Bdellovibrionales > UBA1609 > JAHDIR01. The sequence goes on along the minus strand of CALJPJ010000040.1, from coordinate 1,254 downwards.
CCATGTTAAAAAAGTGATGAATACAGGGCTTCCTTATTCAAAATTAGGAAGCACTGTTGGTGTTCCGCAATTTTTTGTGAAGGAATACTCATCACAAGCGACTAAATGGACAGACCAAAAAATTAACTCTACAATTGATTTTTTAAAAGATACAGATATGGCATTGAAATCCTCTCCAGTTAGCTCACATATCTGGTTGGAAAACTTTATTATTAAATCTTGTGAGGGCTAGTAGCTCCAATGAAGCTTATATTATTCTTCAATAGATTGTTTTAACTCGACTTTGTCTGGGTGATTATTAGGTAAGCCATTAATTATTTTTGAGATACATTCTAAAGTTGCAGGTTCACCACATTGCTTTTTTATATATCTTTTGTGACTAATTTTTTCATATATTTCAAAGGCGCTTAATCCAACAATAGAAGCTAGTGAAGCGTTGTTAATGAAGCTGGTAACTTTAGGGGCAAAGCGACCAAGAACTGAAATTGCTTTTCCATAGGCTGCAAACATCAGGGCAAAGCCCATAATTCTACCTACACTAACTCTTCTTTTTACAAATTTAATAAATTTTTGTTGATTCTTTTCTTTGGTAAAACATTCACCAACGGCTTTTTTAAATGACCTTGAACCTAATAGCCAAAGTAAATTTTCGTTATCTTGATCTTCAGTTACGTAAATTGTTGTTTTAGCAAGTGTTTCTTTCTCAATGGCTTCAAGAATTTTATTGAAGCTATAATCTCTTGAAAACTCTGGAAATTTGCCAGCATAAAGGTTGGCAGATTTTCCACGATAAAGGTCCCTGGGTTCAATTTGCTCACAAGAACCTTTGGTTGCTTGGTAAATATAGTCTTCGTCAAACATTTCATTTATTAGCCAATCACCAACTTTAGCGTGGGTAGGTGGGATAAAACCAATTAATAGTATTATAGCTAGTATGAGTTTCAACTTATGTAATCCTTATATCTTGAGTTTTGTCTTTGTTTTTATTTAATAGAATCAAGAAAAATGCCAGTTTGAAATCAAACAAAGAGTATTTCAGGATTAATAATAAATACCTGAGCGCAGATTGTTACTTGAGTGTTAATATTGTAGCCAGTGCTAAAGATATTTTTATTCTATTAACTAAGCCTAAAGAACAATGCCCAGTGCTAGCTATACGGTTCAGCCATAAAATTTATGTACTGAATATGAAGTAGTTGAGACAAAGTTAAATCAGTTAGTTTTAAACTGTAACAATAATTATAGAGACCAGGC
>CALJPJ010000039.1 GCA_937980625.1 uncultured Bdellovibrionales bacterium | reverse complement strand
CAATAATTACACCATAGCCTTTTTCATTAGCTTCAATGACGAGTTTATCGCTATAAACTTTCCAATCAGGAGCTAATGGGTCTTTTTTAGTAAACAGTTTAGAAACAGCTTGGTTTACTTGAGGGACTATATTAATTGCACTAAAAATAAATAGTCCAGATAGGCTTAGAACAAAAAAGTTTTTCAAAAGTTTATTATTAATAAGTTTTAAGCAAAAATAAAATGAAATAGCTATTGGTATTAAAGCTAAAAAATAAAATAACGAGTTACTTAGCATAGGAGCTATATAGTAAGCACTGGCAGCAAGCATTATTACACCAAATAAAAATTTGGTCACTTCCATCCAAGCTCCTGATTTAGGTAGGGTATTTAAAACATGACTGAAAACGCCAATTACAATAAAAATTAATCCAAGCCCTAGGGCAAAAGTAAATAAGTATAAAAACCCTAGAGTTAAGTCACCACTGCTTGCCACAAAAGCTAATATTGTAAACAAAACGGGGCCGACACATGGGCTGGCAATTACTCCGGCAACAAGACCTGTAAAAAATGCACCGATGTAGTTTTGTTTAAACTGTTTGTTTGCAATTTTATTACGTATAAATGCTGGCGCCTGTAATTCAAATAGGCCAAACATGCTTAATGCCATGATAATAAATAGTAAAGCTATAAACACTCGAATAAACGGGTGGTTTAAATAAGCCCCAAATAAGCCTCCAGTACTCGCTGCAATCACGCCTAGTGCAGAGTAAGTGATGGCGATGCCAAAAACATAACTTAAGCTAAGTAGGAGCCTGCGCGATATTTTATTTTCAGATTTTGAACTACCTAATACAGCTAATGTGATTGGAATCATCGGGTAAATACAAGGAGTAAAACTTGTTAGTACACCAGCTAAAAATATTCCAAGTAAAATAATAAAGAGGCTTGTACTTTTTCCTGATAAATCAAATGAGTCGAGGTCAAAAATTTTACTTTCGTTTTTTTTTGCAACGTAATCTTCATTAATAACAATTAAAGGTACTAAGAAATTAATATCGATGGGCATTAAACAATACTCTTCAGTACAAGCTTGATACTGTAAAGTAAAATTGAAGTTATTTTTACCAGGCGGTAAAGACTTAGGGACTTCAAAAGATGTTTTAATAGTGGCTTTGTTTTTAATACCAAACTTATCTTTTTTAGAAAATTTATCATAAAATTTAATTGTTGGGTTAATAATGAGTGGCCGTGTTTTAATATCTAAATTTTGAGGAGTGATTTTAAATTGTTTAGAGTAAGCATGATGATTTTGAGCGAGTATAACATCCACTTGTAGCTCTACTTCAGATTCAGCCACAGCTTTTGCCACAGCAAAAAAACTATTTTCAATTTTTAAAGGGTTTTTATTAATGATTTTATCACTAGCTACTAAGAGAGTTGGGGTTGATAAAATAAGTAATAAAATCAGTTTAAACATATAAATAATAATATAATGATATCAGGGGCTTGGCTATTTAAAAGCGAAATACAAAAAAAGATTAACAAAGGCCTGACATTTACTTGTCTAAAATGGTTCTTTAGTCTAATGAAAGACTCTTATGGATGAAAATTTACCTTATATATTGGCATTTAGCTCAACAACACTATTTGCCCTTTCCTGCATGTTTTACGCTGTATTTGCAGATAAAATCTCGTCTATATGGATGAACACATTTAAAACGGTGATAGCTTGTTTTGGCTTCTTTATTGTAACCAGTGTTTTTTATACTTGGCATGGGTTATCACTAAATAGTTTTTTATGTTTCTTTATTAGCGGCTTTGCTGGTCTTGGTATTGGCGACTTGTTTTTAATGTTAGCTTTCACTCGAATCGGTGCAGCTAGAACTTTAATGGTTTTTGGTTTTAGCCCCTTGTTTAATGGAATTCAGGGCTATTTATTTTTCAATCAAGTAGTGTCTTTTGATAAGTTGATTGCCATTGTTTGCTTGATTATTTGTTTATTTATATTTAGTTATGAGGGATATAAAAAGGCTGGCCAATGGGAAGTTAAAGGCGTTTTATTTGCTTTAATAGGTGTTTCTTTAGATGCTATCGGAGTTGGAATAACTCGTTATGGATTTGAAGACTCTCTTGTCGTAGACCCCATAGAAGCTAATTTTTATAGAGCTATTGGTGCTTTGTGTTTTTTTGTAATTTATAATTACTTTCAGCCAATTAATTTATTATCCAAGTTTAGACCATTATCCCCTAAAGAAAAATGTATGGCTGTAGGTGCGAGCTTATCTGGAACATTTTTAGCACTCTGGTGCTGGAATACTGCAATTAAATGGGGTCATTTAGCAAGCTTGTCAGCAATTGGTGCAACGGGGCCATTTTTAGCCACATTGTTTGAGTGTATCTACTATAAAAGATGGCCTAACAAATATATGATAGCTTCAACCTTCTTTTTTGTAATAGGTCTTTACATTTTATTTTTATAAATTGTAAGTTATACTAATTCTATTAAATAACTCCCTAAATTCTAAGCGTATTTAAATTGTAATGCGCGGAGTTCTCCCGTAGGGAGCTGTGTGAGCACATTATGATTTAAATACGCTTAGAATTTAGGGAATTATTTAATGGAGTTGGTATTATTAAACGATCTGCAACTTACTTAACTTTTTTTATTAAAGTCATTCCTTCTTTCGTCGGGATTAACGTGACTAAATAATCAGAGTTATCGATATATTTACTATTGAACTCCTTCATAATCTCTATGTTTTTTTCAGGTGTATTCATTTCACCTTCTCCATAAACATGTCCAAATAAAAATGTATTATCACCTATAATTAAACCTTTAGGTGCTAATAGGTTAACAGCTTGATTTAAGTACTTCAAATAACCACTTTTATTTGCATCAATAAAAATAAGATCAAATTTGTCATTACATCGGCTTAAATAATCTAAAGCATCGCAATTAATAATGTTAATTTTACCGCTTTCAGGTTGATTACTTATAAGCTTACAAGCTTTTGTATGGTTATCTTTATTTTTTTCAATAGATATTATCGAGCCATCATTTGGAAGCGCTTGAGCCATAGAGTATGTCGAGTAACCATAAA
>CALJPJ010000038.1 GCA_937980625.1 uncultured Bdellovibrionales bacterium | reverse complement strand
ATAATGTGCTCAAACAGCTCTCTAAGAGAGAACTCCGCGCATTATAACTTAAACAGAGTTAGAATTTAGAAATTATTGAACGGAATTGGTATAATTTATAAAAGTAGCCATATTTATCATTAAGTCATTTGAATGGAGTATTAAAATCGTTGTTATAACACTAGAGTGGTTGTGTCTCAATGAGCCATCAAAAAATTACAAAAAATTTTTAGTAAAAGTAAAATTATTGTGCTGTCAGTTGATATTGTAGAGGAGCCAATATGTGATAAAGCTCTTGTTTTTTTGAGCAGACACTAATAAATTACAGGAATGAAAAGTTTATGGGTTGATAAAGAAATTAAATATGACGGTAGCCAGTTAACTTCGCTTTATGCGTATATGAACCATGGAGTTTTAGGTGACTCTATTGTTTCGTGGGGTGGGGCTTGTGATGTTAGTTTTGACCATATGGTTGATGGTGAAGACTTATTAAGTTGCGCAGAAATTAAAGCCAACAAGATGCTTCATTTTATTATCGAAAAATTTAATATTGATTTATTTTCAGGTGTTTGTTTACAAAGGTTGCTGGGAGAAATTTTTATTAGTTACTTGCAAAAAGAGTCGCCGGTTAAGGAGATAACTTCTGGTTTAGTAAGATGTGGTGATGATATTTACTTCAAAAATAAAAAGTTTAACATTAGTATTGCTACAATTAGCCCTTCATCTTGCCTAATACACTTTGCCGTTAATATTGATGGCACAGGGGCGCCAGTTCCAACCTTAAGTTTGGATGAGTTAAAGTTAAAGCCTGAAGTCGTAGCTAAAAATATTATGGAAATTTTTATAGCAGAAGTAGGCCATATTGAGCGTGCTACAAAAAAAGTAAAGTGGGTAAAATAAGCCTGGACTTAAGGAGTCTTCTGGTAAATTAATTGAGTTTAAGACCTTTAGTCGTAAGTTATTTTTTCCTATGAGTTTTACCTAAAAACAGAAAAATTTTCCTATTAGAAAGTATATTTTTTAAATCCGACAACGACAATCATCCAGTTTCAAATCATTTTTAATAGAGCTCTTCATAGGCTATACCTATAATAAACCTAGTCATGGACAGCCAGCTTAGCTTATACCTAAAGCCATTCTCTACAGTCATTCAAAAAATAAATTTAAATATTTTATTTTTATTATTTTCGATATTTTTAATTGGGTGTAATGCCGATGTTCATGGGCCAACAGGTGAGGCGAAAATTTCGTTTTCAACGAGTTCATCAATTGCAAATATTATTTCAGAGCAAAGATTTGGAATAAGGCCTGTGGGTGGAGTTTTTGATCAAGATATTTTTGTTTTAAATACTGGTGGTCGTGACATTCAAAATGTAACTTACTCTGGGCTATCTGCTCCATTTACATATAAGGGGGGAGTCTTCCCAGGTTTGGGGGGAGATTGTAACAGCGTTTTAGCTGTGAATACATTTTGTAAAATTGTATTAACTTTTACTCCTACAACTTTTAGTTCTTTTAGTGATGTACTTACGATGAACTATGTTGAAAATGCACCAGGTAATTCTGATGGTGTTAGAACATTAAATATATTTGGTACTGGGTCTACACCTGCGAGCTTAGCTTTGTCGGATATGCCAAGTTATGATTATGGCACTATCCCCGCTGGTGGCTTTTTAACACACACATTTGTTTTAACGAACACTGGGGGCTCACAGGCAGACAGTCTGGCCTCTGTGATCTCAACTCCAAACTTTGCTTTTAGGGGAGGCTCTTATCCTGGTGTTGGTGGTAACTGTGGGACGATTTTACTGGGAGGAACGAGTTGTAACCTAGTTGTTGATTTTACTCCTCAGAGTGTTGGGGCATTTGCCGATAACCTAGTTGTAAATTACTTTGATGGTTTAACAGGACAAAATATAAGTATAGGCCTAACTGGGACTGGAGCCTCGCCAGCAAATATTGTAATTTCTGAGTCTGACCCTTACGATTATGGCCAACAAGTTATTTTTTCTGATACACCTCATACATTTACACTAACAAACACTGGAGGATTTCAGGCCACTCCAATAAGTTTTACTCCATTTAGTACAGACTTCAAATTTACCGGTGGTGCGTACCCAGGAACTGGTGGGAGTTGTTCTGCTGCAATTCCAGGTGGTGCTTCATGTGATATTGTGGTCTCATTTGCCCCTGCAACAGTTGGCATTAAAAGTGATACAATTAATATTAATTACTTTAATGGAGCTACAAATATAATTGTAAGTAGAGACTTGATTGGTGACTCTCGACCACCAGGTGAACTTGATATTTCTGAGTCTGACCCCTATGACTTTGGTGTTGTCGCTAGTGGTGGAGTGAGTGAGCATACTTTTATAGTTACAAATAGTGGCGGCTCGCCAGTGAGCGCATCCACCGGGAGTGTAACGCCTTTACCTTTTAGTTTTAAAGGCGGAACTTATCCTGGTGTTGGTGGAAATTGTACTGCTATTATTGCTGTGGCTGCCACTTGTAATATAGTAGTTCAGTTTATGCCAACAGCGTTGGGAAGCTACAGTGGTAGTATCAATTTAAGTTATTTTGATGGAGTGACTACGCAAACTAGTACACGACTTATTCAGGGGAATGGAAACCCCCCAGCGCAATTATCTATAACTGGCCTAGACCCATACGACTATGGAAGTAGAGCTTTAACCTCTAATACTTATGCAACTTTTACAGTTGAAAATAATGGTGGAGTTTCGGCGACGACAATAACTGGTACTGGCTTAAATTTACCTTATGAATTCAGAGGGGGAGTGTACCCAGGCTTAGGCGGAAATTGTGGCGCTAGTTTAGCTGTGAGCGCAAATTGTACAATTGTCGTTGGTTTTGGGCCGACAACATTAGGTTTGGCTACAGATGATATTCGTTTAGACTTTGACGATGGAGCTGGCTTATCGTTTTATACTCATGGTGTAACTGGAATAGGAGTGAATCCAGCAGTATTAACTGTTGATAATGGTCCATTGTATGACTATGGAGATGTACCACTAGGTGCCAGCGCAAAAGCAACCTTTGTAATTACAAATACAGGAGTAGCCACGGCTGTAAATTTAGCTGAGGTTGGTTTGGCACCCCCGTATACTTTTGAAGGTGGTACTTATCCAGGAGCAACTGGAACCTGTACTACGACCTTAAGTTCGGGAACTACTTGTGACTTAGTGGTTGAGTTTACTCCATCGGCAACAGGCGTAGCTAGTGATACATTGGCATTAGATTATAATGATGGTGCTAATTTACAAACTACCAGTAGAGATATTCAGGGTAATGGTGTAAGTCCTGGTTTTTTAGATGTTAGCGAAGCTCCATTATATAGCTTTGGCCAGCTTCCAACAGGAAGCTTAAACTCACATATTTTTGTGCTTACAAATACTGGTGGTTTTCCAATTAGTTTATTAACTGGTTCTGGTTTAGCGACTCCATTTAGTTTTTCTGGTGGAGCATTTCCTGGAACTGGTGGAGACTGCACGGGGAGTTTAGCAGTGGCAGCGACGTGCAATGTCGAGGTGAGTTTTGACCCCGTAATAGTTAATACTTTCATCGACACGATAGACTTTAATTACTTTGATGGAGCAGTAGCCCAATTGGCCAGTCGGGATATAGATGGTGAGGGGGTGGCTCCAGCTAGTTTAGCTATTAGTGAAGCTGACCCTTTTGATTTTGGTTTACAAGCTACAGGAAGCTCAACACTACATACATTTACAATAACAAATAATGGGAGTGTTCCGGCAACAGCTGTTACAGAATCAACATTAGCTAGTCCTTTCGGGTATCAAGGAGGGGCTTTTCCTGGGACAACAGGGAGCTGTATTTCTATTATAAATGCTGGGGCTTCATGTACTATTGTTGTTTCATTTGATCCGATTGCAAATGGTCTTTTTAATTCAAGTATACAAATTGATTATAACGATGGTGTGAACACGCAAGCCTCAACTCGATTAGTATCGGGCCGAGCAGCAGCTCCAGCCATGCTCTCTAT
>CALJPJ010000037.1 GCA_937980625.1 uncultured Bdellovibrionales bacterium | reverse complement strand
ATAGTTGATAGAATGGCTGTTCAAATTCCATTGTATCGAACTCTTAGTAACAGAGGATGCAGCTTTTTTTATTTCTAGCAATTGTGTCATTGGTTTTTTCTCTCACTCTCGAGTTGAGCTTCTTTCATACCAACTCCTTTGTAGTTTTAATTTAAGTCGCTTATTCTAGTTCTAGTTTTTAACAAAAATAAGTTACGCTTAAAAAATATCTACACTTATTCATTTAAGCCTTAAAATAAATTGTTACAGTGCTTATTAGTTTTATAAAAAAAAGAAACCTTAACGATCTCTTGTTTAGTTATATTGTATTTAATGATTCATGAGTGAATTTAGAAATATGTCTAAATTAAATCATAGATTTTTGACTTAGTTTATTCTGCCAAGTTCTTCCCCTTTAGACTGATATTATTTGGAGCCCATTGTCTGTTCATTACTTTTAACTTATGACTTGTTTGACAAGTGCCGTAACCAAAAACCAATGATCAGATCATATGTGATTGGTATTTTAAAAAAAGTGTCCAGTTTTTTTTCGAAAAATTTTATATATAGATTCTGTATGGCGAATAATGTCTAGCCAACTCTGCTTTATTCACCACGCTTTTAATGAGAAAAGAAGCAGGCACTTTTTATAAAATGCCAGTAAATTGGAGCTGGCACTTTTGTTGAGGTTGAAAGAGGGACTAAAGATAAATTGTTTTTATTCCGATACGTTATATTATTGTAATTTTCAAAGGGGCAGAAGATGAGTTTTAAAAAAAATGGAATATTAATTTCACTTATTGCTGTTTTTTTAACACTCTTAATGTTTAACAATTGTGGTGAGTTCAACAGCCTAAATAAAACAAAAAGTCATGAAACTCGAGTATCGATTAGTTATGCAACTTCTAAAGGTGAAGTCAAAAAAATGGAAGTCATGGCAGACATCGTTGGTGAGTATTTGCAAATGGACGATATGATCATTGGAGATATTTCAGATTTAGATACTAGTAAATCAATGACTTTAAGTTTTGCTAAATCACAATTATTAGCTCAAGAACTTAAAAATAATATAAGTTACAATAAAATTAACATTCAAAACTCTGTTGCCAAAGGTAAATTATTTAGATTATGGCCTGGAGGAGTTATTCCTTTTAAGGTATCTAATAATCTAAATGATGATCTTAATGACTATATCTTTGAAGCCATAAAATCTTTTAATGATTTAATGAAAAAAAATAAGATCAATGTAACTTTTGTCGAAGCAACGAGGCAACACTCTGTGTTTGTATCTTTTAATTATAGAAAAGGTCAGCCTAATAAATGTGCCTCCACAGTTGGCTACACGGGCGGATTAGCAAAAGTGTTATTAGGTAAAAATTGTTTTAGTGAAAGTATTATTCATCATGAAATGATGCATATTTTAGGTTTTTGGCATGAACACTCTAGAGCAGATCGCGATGATCATATATCTTTTAATGAGAACAATGTTATTAAAGAGAATATAAAGAATTTCAAAAAATGGCCTGGACTAGAGAGTAAAACAGAATATGACACTAATTCAATTATGCATTATGACTCATTTGCGTTCTCATCGAATGGCAAGCCTGTACTTACACCAAGGCATAGTGATGAAAAAATTTTAGGTGGCAATAAGTTGTCAACCTTGGATCTTAAAGGTCTTGAGAGTGTTTATGGTTTAGTTGGTGATGAAATTAACTACAATCCTTTAGATATTGCTGAGGATAGAGTTTTGGCTAGCACTTTCCAAGATTCAGGCAGCGGTTGTCTCCCATTGAATCTTTCAGCAACTCGCTCTGGATCACTTTCTGGACAGATGTCATGGTCATTTCCTCAGGGTGTTAACAATTACAGTAGACTTGAATTTTACTATTTACAAACTGAGAATGGTTCAACAAATAGATTTTCTATAGGCAAAATTGAATTTAATCGTCCAGAGTGTGGTGAGTTTGGTTGTAAAAGTATTAATAACTTTAATATAGATATTGATCATAAAAAAAATGTTAGTTTAGTAATTGATGGTATTTGTAAAAATGGGGTAACTGTAACAACTAATAAAATTGACTTTTATTCTTTGAAAAATCCACTACAAAATACTGTTGAACAATCAATTCCAAATTGTAAATTATTTGCAGTAAATGGTGTGCCTTTACCAAAAGGAGACGATTATATAGAGGATGGAAAAAAGTGTAAAATTCCTACTGGTGCAAATCGTAATGAGTCCTCAGTGCGGAATGGAGGTGCAAGCCGATGCCTATTTACAAGAAACGGAATTGGAATTTTAAGAGCTGATGGGCGATTTTACTCTAACCGTGGTGAGCTCTGTGCCACTAAATCTTCTATTTCTAAAGAGTTTGATACCTTAGCAAAAGTAAATAATGAAATTTCGAGGCGTCTTGATCAAACCTCTTATGCCACACTAATTTCATTAAAGAAAAGCGGTCAAGAGCCAGCACTTCCAAAGGAAGTGAGTTTAGATAGTCTATTGAATCAGGAAAGAGAAAATGCTGTAAAAAATGCAGATCAGAAAATTGAAGATTATAATAAAGCATTAGTTAAAGCTAATCATGATTTAAAAGCTGGTGTTGACCCAGATAGAGTTAGGCGAGAATTGTCTACTGCAAAGAACTCAGCTGATGTCGCAATTAAAATTGCTGAGAACACCTTTAGCAACGCAGATGATTTACTCAGGTTCGAAAGGTTTGGGGAACTCGCTGAACGTCGTTTAGAAATTGAAAAATTGATTCAAAGTGCGTTAAATGCGACTAATGAAGCTGA
>CALJPJ010000036.1 GCA_937980625.1 uncultured Bdellovibrionales bacterium | reverse complement strand
ATTGAGCCAGCAAAACTCATTGATGAGTTTATCTCGTGAGGAGTAAAATATGGAATAACAAGAGAAAATTTATCTGGGTTTAAATCTTTGTATAAACAGCTTGGAACTTTAGGGTATTTGTTTTTAAAGTAATTATTTTTTACATAGTTAGAGCTTTGATCTGCAAATGAATCATTATTGTCAACTAAACCATATAAATCTATAAGTTGCGGTGAAATATTATCCCATTTCATATTATTGTTTTGCTTTATAAAGTCTTGATACTTTTTCATTAATTTTTCATCAATGCTATGTGACATGTAGTAACCAAATTCTTGATTTCTTTGTGCGGTGAGCTCATCTTTTGAGTCTATAAAGCTACAAGGGTTTTGTAAGTTTAGGTTAAGGGCCTGAATACAATAAGCATTTGTAGCAATAAAACTCCAAGGAATAATTTGTATATTTTTACCCATATACGAATACTGTTGTTTTTTGACTTTAAATTTTAAAATACCAATAAATTCGTTGTTTGTGTTTATGACTCCTGAGCCAGAGTTGCCTTTAATAATTTCACTATCACAGTCAAAGCCGAGCATTTGTGTTGTTGGATTATTATAAGAATAAGTAGAAACATTAGACATGCTTGATTTACAGTTAACTTTTTTAATAATTCCTCTTATATTTTTTAGTGTTTCACCTTTGCCACTTTTTTCATAATAAGTTGGGTAAACTGATGCGTTTAACTTATTTGCTACTCCATTTGGATTTATCTCAGCTGCGGGACGAGCTGTTTTTTCGTTCAACTCTAAAATGACCCAGTCTGGGTTGTCAGGAATATTTTGATTGTAGTATTGGTTAAGAGATACTATTTTTTTACAAGTGAGCACTTCTTTATCAAAATTTTTATTTTTTGGTAAAATAATATAAACTCCTGAACAATCAAGATTATTGAGTTCATAGTCAGTAAAGCAGTGATCATTAGTAATAACTTGATTTTCAGAAATTAGTGTTAATGAGCATTTATTAAGACTATAAAAGCCTTCATTTGCACTAGGCTTAACTTTTATAAAGCTACCTGCAAAACTGGGGCAGTTATTTAGGTCGGCACAAAAAATTTGAGCATCATTAATCACAGTAGGAATTTGGTCTGGGCTTTTTAGTTGTATTTTCCCTAATGCAGGCTTTTCATTGTTGGTTTGAGTTGATTTTGAATGAGGCTGTTTAGCACTCTTTTTGTCATTACAAGCCAATAAAAAATGCGAAATTAATATTATAACTACTAGATGAGTGACCTTCATTATATTTACATCCAATGGCTTAAATAACATAAGTGTTTATGCTGCAAGTTTTGAGCCTTTGAAGTCCAGTTGGTCATTTTTGAGGTTATATGATTGGTGTTATTCTTGGTAAAATCGACAAAAATTGTAACTATTGTTTAAAAGATTACTTTAGATAGGTTTTGTAAGCCATTATTACATCTAGCGCTTGCGATGTGTAAGCATTTAGTGCTTTTCAAAAGTAGTAAGAATTGAAGAGTTTGTTATTTAGGGATTGGGTATCCTTTTCAGTAAAATAAGAAAAAAGCCACTAGGTAGTAGTGGCCTTAGAAATTGGTATTTAATTTAGAGTTTAACTTTAATCACAAGCAATATCATAAGTTTTAATTGTAGAGCTTCTAAGGTGATTACGGCCGTAATTAGGTGTTAATCCAATTGTTGGGTCAGAAGAAGAAGTGTACACATAAAGTTGACCAGCTAAGCCATCCATTGTCATGGCAAGGCTTAGTTTCCAGCTTTGAGATCCACCACCAGCAAAAACACGGCCATTTACAACGCCTTGAATGGTTTTAGCTCCGATTCGTTCTGACACTTTAGTTACTAGGTAAGTCACTCCAAAGCCGATAGAATATAAATTGTCACCAACTAACTCCATTTCAATTTCATCCATGTTATTATCAAGGTTAGTTGCAAAGCAGTACGTAGGTAAGTTTGTGTATGCTGGCTCAGGAAGAAGAGATGTAGCTTGCGTAGAGTTAATAAATGTAAACATAGTAGTTATAGTAATTATTAAATTGATTATATTCATTTTGAGGGGTTCCTTAAATTATTATTCGATAGTTTGGTCGTATCATAAAGGTGTTTTATAATCTAGATTATTGAAAAAAATTCACTGTTAAAGCATTAAGGAATGTCTCTTTAATATTTAAATTATAACCAAAAAAATATCTCATACTAAGAAAAATTGCTGTGGTTTAGTCATATATTTTTATAGATTAAAAATAAATATAAATTAACTCTAAATATATCCACTAACTAGCCGATAGTACTAATGATGAGATTAATATTTGCTTTACTTATTCTATGCTTAATTGGTTGTAGTTCAGATACTCAAGTGAATGTTTTGGGCTTAAATAGTATTAGTGGTGTGGCTCAAACCTTTACCAGTTCTTCTGCTTTAAACTCAGTAAAGATAAATTGTTCAAGTGTAAGTGTTTATCTGTATCGTGTTGATACAGCAGGAATTAAGATTACGCCACATATAGCTGTTACCCCTGTTGCTTCTGATGGCCGTTATGTATTTAGCAACATAAGAGGTAAAATTAAATTTGAAAATAATGTCCCGGCAGAACCTTATCTTATAGAATCAACAGGTTGTGGCAAAAAGTACTCTCGAATATTAACTGGCCATGAAGAGCAGGATATTACCTTTGGAACAAGCCTAATAAACTTTACTATTGAAACTGATCTTAAAGACGAGCTGGCAAATACTTACTTAAAGCCAGGCTTACTCAATAATTTGTATAGGTCTGTTAATAATTCTACTACTTATGGTGATGCATACACAACAATAAATTCAGACTCTACAGTTACGGATTTATTTGAGGAGCTATTCAATAACAGTAACCCTATAGTTTTACAGAATGCTCCACCAGTTATTCAAAGTGTAATAATCCCGAATAACATTCCTGAAGGAAGTTCTCAATCAATTAGTGTTAGTAGTTTTCACTGGAGTCCATTGTATAACCAAGCTGTTATTTGGAAGTTAGGAGATGATGTTGTTTCAAACTCAGTAACTTTTACCTATAATTTTGGAAAAAATATACAAGGATCTAGAGTTTTAACTTTATACCTAGGGCAAGATGATGGTGGTGGTAGTTTAGATTTAACTAAACCTTATACTATAAAGGTGTTCCCTATCACTGTTCTAAATACTCATCCTGTAAACTCTCCGTTATTAAGTATAGCAAGTTCAATTCAAGATAATAGAAATTTAACTTTAAATATTGATACTGGAGCAGGTTTATTAAATTGCGAAACTTTTTCAAGTTTTGCAATTACAGACAACAACCCCATACCTCCTGTTTTTACCGACTTTAATGATAGTTGTACAACAGCAAACTCACAGAGTCATAGTTATACTTTGTCATCGGCTGGTGATGGAGCAAAAGTAATACGAATGTGGACCATGGACTCGTCTGGGAATATTTCAAGTTCACCTACAGTTTTAAATGTAGTATTAGATGAAAATGCGCCAGTTATTAATAGTACAGTTTTAAATTTAGGTAATGAGTATACAGGGACACCATTTTTAAATGTAAATTTAGATATTATCGATGCTTCAGAACCAATAGAAGTCAGGCTAGCAGAGGCTGATTTTGCTACTGGTAATTGCCAATCAGAGTACTCAGATAACAATTGGTTACAGTATACAAATAGCATAACTCCTCTATCATTTTTAACCACTAACTTCGATGGAGTAAAAAAAATATGTGTATGGGCCAAAGACTCTCTTGGTCATGTCACAGTACATTCTCCAGTTTTTGGTGTTGATGGTGAAAACTATGATGAAATTATATATGAGGTTGGCAATGTCCCGGCTGTCACATTTTTTAAGTTATCAAATAATACTGTGGGTGCCAATTTTGGAACACAAACATACAGCACTGGCGATAACGTTAAAATTGAATGGAACTCATCAGATGTTGAAGGTTTAGATAATGATCCTGTTTCTTTGTCTTATACTGTTGACGATATTAACTGGCTCCCAATTGTTGATGATTATGGTGGTTTATCAGGAACTCCGGTTTTTTATAATTCAAATTATCTTTTATTTAAT
>CALJPJ010000035.1 GCA_937980625.1 uncultured Bdellovibrionales bacterium | reverse complement strand
ATTATTAATGATTCTTTGTTAAGTAAAAATAAATGAGATTTTAACTAATCTATATTTGCTTTTTTAATATTTAAGCTAAATAATTAATTTGAATAATTATGGGGATATAAAAATGAATGATTATATTATTTTAGCAGGTGGTTGTTTTTGGGGTGTGGAGGAGCTTTTTAGAAAGTATTCAGGAGTAATAAGTACTGAGGTTGGCTATACCGGAGGACAGAGCCTAAACCCAACATACAATGATGTTAAAACAGGTATTACAGGACACGCAGAGGCTATAAAGGTAACTTATGATAAGTCACAAGTCCAGTTGAACCAATTGCTACATTATTTTTTTAAGTTACATGACCCGACGACACTAAATAGGCAAGGTAATGATCAGGGAACTCAGTATAGATCAGCTATTTTTATAAGAAATAATGAGCAAAAAGAAATTGCAAAGCAGGTTATCGCCGACGTTGAAAAATTAGGTAGATTTAAAAAAACAATAACAACAAGCCTTGAAAATGAAGCTCCATTTTATACTGCAGAAGACTTTCACCAAAAATATTTAGAAAAAAATCCTAACGGTTATACCTGCCATTATATTAGAGATTAATTTCTATTAGGTGCCACAAAATGTTGCTGTTACAATTTGATCAGGTTCTGGAGGGAGTCTGTACTTGTTATGAACTTGTTGTGTTTCATATGGGGAGCTTAAAATTTTATTAAATTCATAAAATGATTTATAATTGTTATTATTGGCCTCTTGAATGAGTTGTTCGATGAGATGATTGCGTGGAATGTAAGCGGGGTTTACTTGGTTCATTTTATTAATAATTATATTCATTGGTAAGTTTTGAGTCTTAACTTGTTTAATCCAGTTAATAAAAAAGGGATGTTCAGGAGTTTGATTGTTTTCATTTTTTAGGTACTGAGTTAATCCGCGAAAACTATTTGTAAAGTCTAAACTGTTCATTTCAAGGTATTGTAAAAAAGCTTTAGCAAGCTCTGTGTTAGCTTCATTTTCTTGAATGAGTCCTAACTTTATAGACATTTTTTGAGCCCAAAATTGATTAAAAATATTTTCAAATTGAGAAAGTGCTTCTTCATAGTTTTTAATTTGTTGTTCTGGATGATCGTAGGTTTTTAATAAGCACTCAGCTAAGCGTGTTAAGTTCCATAAAGTTATCGGTACTTGATTGCTGTAGTTATATCTTCCTCTTTGATCTATATAGCTATAAACTTGGTCATGCTTATAGTAGTCCATAAATGCACAGGGGCCATAATCAATTGTTAGGCCGGCAGTAGATGAGTTATCTGTGTTCATGACACCATGGATAAAACCAAGGCTCATCCAGTGGGCTGTTAGCTTAGCTTGTAAATTTAATACAGTTTTAAAAAAGTCAAAGGCGGGGTTTGAAGACTTCTTGAGTTCCGGGTAGTGACGATTAATTTTGTAGTTTAAAAGAACATTAAGGTTATGGTTGTCTTTTTGTCGAGCAAAGTACTCAAAAGTTCCCACGCGAATAAAGCTCTCTGATACTCGTGTAATAACCGCACCAGGTAATGGTTGCTCTCTATATATAGTTTCACCAGTAGTGGTTACTGCTAAAGCTCGGGTTGTGGGGACACCGAGGTGATACATAGCTTCACTAACAATATATTCGCGCAGTGCGGGGCCAAGTGCAGTCTTACCATCACCTCGCCTGGAGTACTTTGTTGGTCCGCTTCCTTTTAAGCTAATATCAAATCGTATATTTTTTTTACTTATGACCTCTCCTAACAAGAGAGCTCGTCCATCACCAAGAAGAGGAGAATAGTGGCCAAATTGATGGCCGGCATATGCCATTGCTAATGGTGTTGATTGTTTAGGTTTTTTTGCTCCAGAAAAGTAATTACAAATTTCAACTTCATTCATTTTGGGTAAGTTGAGTTGTTCACTTAAATCATGATTGTAAATTACAATTTTTGGTTTAGGGGGTAGGTCAGCTGATGATGGTGAATAAAAGTCTGACGGGAGTCTAGAGTAGCTGTTATCAAAGTTAATTAACGAGTCCAATATTATACTTCCAAAAAAATTTAACTCTACACTACATAAGCTACAGTGACAATTCATGAATTTAGTTTATCAGCTTAATTTTACAATTGAAAAATTTATGGTACGGACCATTTATCACTTAAATATTGATATATAGTATCAACGTCTGTTGGCCCGGGAGTACCATTGACAATCATAAATTCAAAAATTTTACCGTTAAAGTAACCACCATCTCCAGTTATTGCACCTGAGTCATGATAATAAGTAGTATTAATAAAACCACCCAAGCCAATATCACCTGAGTGAGCATATAGTTTTGATGTCGATGTTGTTGTTCCTATAGCTACATTATTTACATAGCAGGTGAGTGAGCCATCGGGGCCCGTAGGGCCAGTGTAGTTAGTGTAATCAAAAACCCATGTGGCAATGTATCTTGAATTTGGCGCAATGGGTGTACTGACATAAGTAAATGGCTGTATACCATCTCCATCTTCAATTAAATTATAAAAACCACAGTAAAAGCGCCCTCCAGAAATATAATAATTCATACCACGTACATTACCACCTTCATCGTAAATAACTTGTTTGGTGGTGATGTCGGAGCTGGTTTCAAATACAGCAGAGAAATTTCTTTGGTCCACAGTTCCAATATTTAGTTCAACATGGTCAGGCACAGTTAAGGCTTGGCTTGTACCGTTAAATTGTAAAAAACCAGCTGGATTGAAGGTGGGTCTATATGCTACGGATTTAGCAAAAAAATTGTGTGAAGCTCCACCTGTTGATGTATCATGCCAACGGTTTACATTACCTGTAAACCCACCAGACGAGGCATTGGTACTGTTTTCATCTATTATAGACCCTAGAGTGTTGGCATCGAGCCTTAAAATTAAATTTGGTAAATCTCTTACAGGGTCAAGTTGCCTCCATGGGTCACTTATAACAACGTTACTATAATTATTTTTTCCATCAACTGCTCGGATTGTTGAGTAATAGGTGGCAGTGGAATCAAGTGCTAGGCCAATTTCTCTGTGAGTAGTGACTAAGCCTATATCTTTAAAAGGTAAAAGCTCTTCACCGCCAGGTGTAGTGCCAATGGCCATCTCGTATCTAATAATGCCACAAAAGTCGATACTTTCAGTCCATGTGTATT
>CALJPJ010000034.1 GCA_937980625.1 uncultured Bdellovibrionales bacterium | reverse complement strand
AGGCCACACCATAGTTATGTCTAAGTGCTTTATTCACAGGACAACCCATATTAATATCAATAGATTCTGCACCCCACTCTTTTAAGCAAGCCACAGACTCTTTAATTGGCTCTTCTTCATTACCAAGTATTTGCGGAGAGAGCTCAGTTTCATGCTCTCCTTTTAAACTGAGTGGATGTTCGTTTAAATCTTGTTTTGGAATCTTTCTAGAGTTTAGCATTTCTGTGGGCCATAGGGTTATGGCTCCTTGCGGCAAATACTCTCTAAGCATCAAACGTACAGCTACATGACTTATACCAACCATTGGGGCCAAAGTTATTGGAAAATTCACTTTTCCTAGTAGTTGTGTTTGCATAATACTCAAGATACTAAATCTATTAAGAGTCGTCATTAACTCTAATAAAAATTTTAGTGTAACCTACACAATATATTTTTCACCTAAATTTATGAATTCCTTTCATTAAAGCACGCTTTCGGCCGCAGGTCGTCTCCCGAAAAGCATCATTACATGATGCATTTCAAGATACGCCCAGCACGACGCTTGAAGCTTTAATGAAAGGAATTCATAAATTTAGGTGAAAAATATATTGTGTAGGTTTGAGTATTAATTATTTAAGTCTACCAATACCCAATTAGAAAAACTATCTCTGTATGTCGCCCTTATGCGATAGCTATGCACCGATGAACTCAATGGAATAAAGGTATAGGCTAATGGATTGTAGGGTTTTGCTGCTTTATTGGTTGGCAAAGCAAAATCCCATAGCCCATTATTTGGTGGAGTAAAACTAAGCCTTTTCCAATTTATGCCATCTTCGCTAAATTCAATTTGAAATGAGTCATGCAAATTATTTTTGGGATAACTCCACTTTAATAAAGACTTTTTACCTAATACTGAATGTGTAAAATGAGTTGGACTAATAGGTTTTTCTGCTCCAAGTATATTCCTCGTTGTCTTGCCACTAAATACAAAACTTAGTGGCTGACCACTTTTATTTACATTATGAGCTGCAGTTAAAGTTTTAGGCGGATTATTATCTCGTACTAATAACTTACCATGCTCTAAAATATTCCAAGTCACAACCACATCTCCAGGGTTTTGCCATAACCTCATATCTCCAGAAGATGGTGACTTCATAATATTACCAATCATACTTACTGAGCCTTTTGCACCTCGTGGACCAATGGCAATTGTTTTTGTTATATTTTTTGTCATAGAATCTAAAACATGATTAGTATGCATCTTAGGGTAATCACCATGTGACTCAATCCCGTAAAGTGAACCATCTACTGTTCCTCTGTGCAATAAAAAATTAGAACAGCCATGGTTATGTATACCAACCCATACTGGGTTTTTTTCTACATATACATTGCTCACTAAACAATTATTGCCCAAATCCTGTAAAGTTCTACTGGCCGTAAAAACTAAAGGATAGGCATTATAGTAAGGCAACCCCACCTCAGGAGCACCTGTATCATAAACTGCCGAATCAATAACTTGAACATTATTAGCTGGAGCAAAAAACATGGCCGCGTAGTTATTTCTGCGAAAAAATGTATTTCTTACTAATATATCTTCCCCGTACTTAACAAATAAGGCCATAGAGCCAAAACCTTCAACCAAAGAGTTTTCTATGGTGAGGTTTTTTTTATACTTACTAATAGTGCCATACAAAACCAAACCATGGGGACCCGATTTATTCCCGTAATAATTTCCATCAATCCATAAACCATCAAAGTGCACACTTCCTTGTAAATTAAAAAACTTTTTGGTCGGAACTTTTTCTGTGCGAATAATTTTTGATCCCGAAAATTTACCAGGATTTATGTTTTCTCTTGTTGGTGGACCACCAGTTTCCCAGCCATCACCGTATAAAATTAAGTTTTTAGCCGGAATAATTAGCTCTGTTGAATTTCCAACTCGATAACCAATAGGCACTGAAGGAAAGTAAATCACATCACCATTACTAGCTGCGTTTATAATCTTCTGCAACATTGGCCCATCATCTGCTTTACCATCACCAACTAAAGTTGCTGTACCCGCAGGCACTGGCCCTTTTAAAACATTCCAAGTTATTTCCCTTGGCAGAATTTTGTTTTCACTTTCTTCCTCTTTTATTTCTTCTTTTCTTTGCAAGACAAAGCTTTCTACTAAATTAGACTCAAACACATCTCCATTTTCATTAATAATTTTTAATGAATAATAATATGGCACTCCAGCACTCAAGTTAGAGATGAACATTCTATGGTTTTTATAATTTAAACTTTCTTCTTTTTGAGTTAAATCTAATTGCTCAAGGTTTGTCCCGTAAGATAAAAAAACTTGTGCATTTTCTGACAAAGACAAATTCATATAGGTAAACCCATCACCATGATCAAAGCTCTTCGACAAAATTTTTATTGGAGATTCAATGACAGGTGAGGACATAACTTCCGAACCACCTTCAACAGGCTCATCCCCTCCAACATTTAAATCATCAGACCCACTAGTGTCATTAAATTCAGAAGATGAAACTATAGATGTAGCCTGAAAGTCACTACAATTTGTATAGGTAAAAAGTAAAATAAATAACGAAATAATAATATATATTTTTTTATGCACTTAAATACCCCTTACTATAATTATCATAGCATGGTTTTAGCCAAGAAATATTTTGATTCTAAACTTGATACATAAATAAATGATTTTTGCCAATTCGCGCATCAGCTGAGATACCTAATAGATTGAAATGGGTTTACAATCGATAAAATAATTATGAATTACATTTTGGAAC
>CALJPJ010000033.1 GCA_937980625.1 uncultured Bdellovibrionales bacterium | reverse complement strand
GATGAAGATGTTATATCTCAAATGTTGGAAGCAGCTGCTAAATACCAGCCAGCTAAAAAAGGAATTAACTTTGGACATTATAGTACTGAAGCATACTGCCAACATTGTAATACTATGAATTCATATACGACTGATGTGCCTCAACTATTAGAAGCTCAAACTAGTTACAAGCCTGTGAATACTCAGTATCGTGTGGATACAGCCACTACAATGATGGCACAAGAGCTTTTAAAAGCAGCCCATACGCAAATGGTTGATGCAAGCTCTCTTGAAGCTAAAGCTTTAGAAAACAGTGAAAGCATACAAATAACGATTAAAAAGTAACTTTATTTTTTAAAATATGAAATTTTATTTTAGGGCGTGTTGATGTTTCATCTAGTTAGTAAAGAGACTAGATGAAACGTCAACATGCCCTAGTGATATAAAATCTAATACTATTGATACGCTCAAGTGGTGTGACAAAGTCACACCTTAAGTGCACAATCCAAAATGAATTCTAAAGAGTATCAACAATAAGACAAAGGCTTAAAACCACTACTATTTCCTAGCCGCAATATAATAAAGGTTAAATATTATACAATTCACTTATATAAAGTTTATTACTGGTAGCCCCGCAACTTCGTAGTTTGTACCACCATAGCTACTATAATTTATGCCATATTTCTTAAGCATTGCTCTCAATAAAGCAGATAGACCAATTCTATTTCCAGCATTATTAACAACCCCAGACTTTCCAGAGTTAAGTATATAAATCGACTGATTAGTATAAGAATGGCTATACGAATGAAGGCCTGAGCCTGAGTTACAATAAATCATGGACTCATCATACAAGTCACTGGCTTTTAGCTTTTTAATAAAACTAGCAATTGATTCATGATACTTTTTTGAAAGATCAACGTAAGCTTTAATTTTATCAGCTTTATCCTCGTGGTGAGACGCATCATGCATTTCACTAAGATTTAAATTGAAAGTTAGCACTCTAGTTACATTAGACTGCAAAGCTATAATACCAAGGTCATACATTTCATTCATTTTACTCATAAAAATACTTTTATCAAAAGATGAATCAGCATACTCATTTGTAGGATAACCTTTACAAATTTGATGATTAGCCCATGCATTTATTGAACTTGCACCACTTGTTGATTCTAGTGATTTAAAATGATTAATATTTTTTAGAGTCATTTGCTCAAGTTGATTAAATTTACCTTTATCAATGATATATTTACTTTGAAACACATTTTGGTTTTGTTTTATTAATTCTAAAGCGGCTAACTGTCTATGATAGTTTGTGGTCTCACCTGCTGCACAGTTTATTCGGTTTTTAATTGTTGTGGCTAAATCTGATGTTTTATTTATTGAGTATAAATGTTTGAAATTATCCCAAGAGGACGTAGCTCTAACCGTACTCCCTGGTTGAAACTGATTTCCAATTGATATATAAGGTAAGGCACATTTATGAATTTTTTTAAGGTGCTCACCCACTATTAAGTCAAATGACTTACCTGCACCTTGTGAGCCCATATTTTTCAACTCAGCTCCCATTAACTGAACAGTACGCATTTTAGGTTTACCATTCTCATCAAACTCACCTTCTATCACCCTATCTTCTAAAATAACTTCGGTTGTAGCACCAGTTAAAGCAGCAGAAGCGTTAACATGATGAGCGTTCATTGAATGGTTGAATTTAATATCAAATCCTAAGGGAATAAGTAAGTCAGATGAATAGGGCGAAAGACTGCTTAAGGACCCATTATCCGTCCGCCAAAAACCGACACCATTTTCATCTGTAGTTCCTCCAGTGTACTTTATAACAAAATTTATAAGATATTTTTTTTCACTAGCTTGAGCAAACGAATTATGGCTAAGGATTCCACTAACTCCATAGGCATAGGCAAAATTTTGTATGTTTTTTAAAAAGTTTCGTCTATTCATTATATTTAACCTCAACAATAGAAAATAGTTCGTTAGAAACAATATTCTTGATTAAATCAACAAGGCCCCCATGCTTAGAAAATTCGGCAATTTCTTCAGAACACTGCTGTGGCCTAACAAGATTTGCAGTTTTAAATTTGCTTTTTAATTTTGTAACCATGCACTCTTGGAACCTTTGGTCTTGTGATAAATGTTCTAAAAAATCTGAAAAATTCGTCATCATCGTATTTGTATTACCAGGGAGTAAATCTATACTATAAGATATTGGCGTATTATCAATATACACATCTCTGTACTGACCAAAATCGTTAATATGTTCCATTGGTATACCAATTCTATCACTATTTTTGTGACATCTTTTACAGGTTGAATGACTTATCCGAATCTTACTAATCTCTATTTGAGTTAAAGGAGCATGCCCCAATACCCCTTTAATAATATCAGGATCAGGCTCATTAATTGGAATGAGCTTACATAATAAGGTTTCATATAAAACCATACCTCTTCGGCTAACTAATGTTTTACCATTTCCATTTTTAGCACGCTTTAAAAATAATGGGTTCGCAAGTAAACTCGAATAAATATTATCAACATAAGAAGGCGCAATTGGGGAAAAGGTTTTAGGCACAATACTACTGTTATAGTTTTTTAAAAAACTTGAAATTTTTCTATTCGTACAAACAACATCACCATTAATCATCTTAGAAAGGTTTAAATTATTGTCTAAAATATTTTCTAATTGTAAATAAATCTGTTTTGCAAAGTCTTTTTTGGCAACAGAAACACCTTCATCATTAGTAATCAAATCTACAGAGCTATGATCTTCATAAACAGAAAAAATTTTCATCAAAACATCTTTGATAAACCTACTTTTAAATAATGGTTCTGCTAAAATTCTATCTATCTCACTTAATATGACTGATTTTTTACTTAAGTCACCACTTTTAGCTAACTCAAGTAACCTGGCATCAGGAATAGAATTATAAAGAAAAAATGATAATCTACTGGCTAAAGCATAGCCTTCATATTCATAATAATTATCAACATTGTTTGTTTTTTTCTCGAGAATATTTTTATAATAAAACTGTGGTGATGCTAAGGTTGCCCCCAGAAGTATTGCAAATAAATTTTTACGATCTTCTAGAGAGTTTGTAAAACTAAAGCCTGAAATCAAATTTAAATTCAACTCTTCTAAACTTAATGGCCTTCTCCACAGCTTAGATGCAAAATTAGATTTAAAGTTAGTAATGCAACTATCTATATTTGGACAAAGAGAGTTAAATGTGGAATCTGCTCCTAGTTGATTAGAAATTTCAAGACCTAACTTTAAAAGTTGTCTAGAATAAATTTCATCTCTAATTTCACCATTATTAAAAGATGAGAAAAGTGTGTGGTTACTTCTTAGCTCAACAGGTCTTTCTGGAATACTATTGATAAGAGAGGTGACAAGAGTTGCGGATTTTATTTTCTCTCCAAAAACATCCTCAATAATATTATGAAGTTCCATTCTAGTAATTATAGACTCTTTATAGTCAGTTTTATTTTCTTCTGAACATTTTCCAGTGACTTTTTCATTAAAATCTAATCCTGACAAAAGGCCATCAAAATCTCCCTCAAACCCACCATATGTACAAGCGTTCATCATCACTGGGATTCCAGCGACTAATACTTATATAATAAATATTAACGTGCCTCTATTTAAAATAACTATACCCCTTAAAGATTATTATATCTCAAAACAACAAGGCTTGAAATAAACTGTCTCATAATAGAGCGCACAAAATTTATTTAATAAAATATTGTGTATTAAACACTGTGCTTATAAACTTTAACAGGCATAAAATTAAAAAATACCCCCGCCCTTTAAAAATATAAGTTCATTTTTCAATAGTGTTACTTGGCGAAAACTAAATTGAAACTAAGACTAAACTATTTATTAAACTCAAAAAGTGTATCATAAAGGAACATTAAAGTTTTTAAACCCTGACTCAAATTTAACTTTATAGTGCCTATAAAAGTAAATTTCTTGAAGCTGCTCTTTAATAAAACTTAAATCAAGATAGCTTCGACCTTGTATATCACAAAATTTTTCCTGAGATACTTCTAAGTCTAAATAAATAGACCCACCAGATGGGATAAAGTATAATTCATCAATATGTACTTTTTTATTAATTTTTCGGCCAGGGGCATATAACTTTACACTTTCATTGCTAGGCTCCAGAAAAAAATAGCTCGAGGTGTACAAATCAGCTAAAACAACATCCACACCTAAATCATCAAGCTTTTGCTTAAAAGAACTTATAAGGTTTTTATTTACTCTATTTAAAACCTTAAAGCTTAAGGTTATACTTTTGCTAGCTTTACTTCCATTTATACATTCATGTTTTTTATGGTCAGCGGCCCACTCTAATGACAGCCTATATGCTGGAACTAAAAAAACCTTTTTACAATCTGAGCTAAAATATACCTGCTCTTCAACTATCGGAAGACTTAAACGTTTTTGACAATATAAATTAGCACTCAAACTTGGCAATACATCAGCAAAAGCGTTAATACATAAAGCTGAACACAAAAAAAATGCGAAATACTTCATTGTCAGTAATCCTTTTTACATAAAAACCACCTTGAATCATTGCCATTGGGCTGATTCAGCTGCCTGTTATGTGAATAAATGCCTAGTGATAATTCTCTAATCTCATTACTCTTTGGCTTTCTAAATATATCTAAATCCCATTTTTGTATTTTACCTTCAATAGATTCATCTGAGTAATCGTACAAAATATAACTCATATAACCACGCCCAGATTCAAACTTAGATTTAATAAACTTATTTGGTTGGTCAGATAACCTCAACTGGACATAACCTTCATTACCAAATCTATCCTTAATTAATATCTCACCGATGGGAGCAAATTCATCATAATTACCTATTGTCTTTTGACAAACTATAACTTCAATTTTGCACCCATAAACATCTGTTAGATTTTTATACTGAGATAAAAACTTGTGTAATTCTGCGTTAGGTTTTTTCTTTATACTTGGTGGACATTTATACGCTAAACTCAATGAGCTATAGATAAAAACCAATAGTAATACAATTTTTTTCACTTTTAAAGCTCCCTTGATATAAATTTAAAGAAAATTTCTATTTTTTTATTCATAGCCATTTCTAATCTTTCATATACTTTTTTAACCTGGGGAACCCTAGTAGTACCTACAAAATAATTATGTAAATAATCTATTTTCACTGTATTATTATCCTCAACAGTAAAGTAAAAATTATTTCTTTTAAATCTTTCAATTGAAATGGCAAGCTTCATATAAGCATCAACATAGTCATTTGATAGTTTTAAATAATAGGCTTCCATACTGTCTGATAGGTCTAAATTTTCTAAATCTAATAATTCAAACTCACCATTTTTGAGTTGATTCACCAACTTTATATTTTCTTTTAACTCTGCAACATACTCCATATTACTTTTATCTAGTATAGACTTCTGATTTAACAACATATTTTTAAAACTAGGACGACTCCTAGCTAATAAAATTAACTGATCTTTTTCTTTAACTGAATTTTTAACCCAACTAAAGTAAACACTTTTATCTGACAGACACTGAATTACCTTAGGCATCAAGTACTCAATTAATATTTTATTAGTTTCATTATTATAAATAATATTTATGCCAAATAAATCTTTATGGAATTTTGCTAAACGGCTCGACAACACACCCGCAGATTGAATTGAAAAATAGACATTTTCAATACCTCTGTCTTTAATTTCATTAATTAACTCATCTTTAGGCTCAGCAATTATATGAACTTTTACTAAATTTTCATAGCTTTCGAATTCGTTAAATTTAATGTATTTTTTGATGTGCTTATCCGTTTTTACATATTCTAAAAAATCTAGTTTAGATATGGCATCAACTTGTTCTCTTACTTTTCTTTTAAAAGCTTTTTCTCGTTGTACTAACAAATTACATGACGGTGTTTTATCTCCAAAATCATGGTACTTAACGCTGCTAACAAACATTAATTCGCCAACATACCCGTAAGCAAAGTGACTTGTTAAAGCTATTAGTATAATTAATGCTTTCATTTATTAACTCCCCCCTCGAAGGTTAAAAGCGCTAAATAAATAACACTTTAATAAATTATAGATAAGTTGAACTTGTGTAAGCA
>CALJPJ010000032.1 GCA_937980625.1 uncultured Bdellovibrionales bacterium | reverse complement strand
CTTTGGTAATATTCATGAATTCAATAGCTTGAACATTTTTATTTTCAAGCTCACTAATAATACTTTCAACTCTTTCAGTAGCTAATGATAAAAGCTTACTATTGTTACTTTCTTTTTCAGCTAAGAATTTTATTGCTGTTAAAGGTGATTTTACATCATGTATTAGTTGATTTTGAGTTTTTTCGAGCAAAGCAACTTTCTGCGAAAGCAAAAAATTAGCTCTTTCAGTTTCTAATTCAGCATTTTTTAATATTTTTCTGTACTTGTTCAAAAAGAAATAAATCACTATTGCAGTTGTTAAACCACCTAACTCATACAAAGAACCAAAAATAGCTTCAACTCCATTATTCGTATAATTATTATATGTTGTTAGTAACCAAAAAAATGCTACTAAACATAAAAAAATTAAATATTCTTTTGCTTTGAGGGGAATAATTGTAGTTAAGGTCGCAACAATTACAAAACTCATATATGTATCATAAGTATCATTGGCAAAATAATAGATAAAAAGTAAATTTAAAAATACTATTAATACTAATATTGGGATTTGATTCTTTTTTTCTTTAAATAATTTTAAAAAAGCTAATGCAGCCAACATACAAATTATGCGCGCTGCCAACGCGCTTGCAGTTATACCACCTGAGTAAAAATCTATTGTGAGATGATACAAATGAATTACAAACCCACCTATAACAATTAGATTTTTATAAATCCAATAAGGATCATCAATTCTATACTTCGGTGTCACTTTGTTTTTCCATTTGTAATTTCATATTTACGTCAAGACCACTTTTTGAACTTATTTTTAGCTCTCCATTATTATCTTTAATTATTTTACTTAAATAATATAAGCCTAATCCTTTTCCGCTCTTTTTTGTGGTATAACCCTCCTTTAAAATACAATTTAGCTCACTTTCTTCTATGCCAGCACCGTTATCTTGTATGCTTATAAATATGTAACTATTAATTTTACTTACTAGAATATCTATTTCACAACCCTTGCTTGTGTTTGCCTCAATCGAATTATTTATTATATTTGATATAGCTCTCGATAATTGGCTTTCGTTTATATTTTTTAAATTACTTTTACATTGATCTAATTTTATGTTTTTGTTGAAGCGAAATTTATTATTATTTTTTATGTTATATCTAATTTTTGCTTCTTGAATTGTTAGATTTATAATTTTACTAATATTTATAGGTTGATTAAGTAAAGCATTTTTACTTTCAAGGTCGAGTATAATATTTTGCACTCGTTCAGTGGCTTGTTTTAGTAAGTTGCTTGAATTATCATTTTTTTCTGCAACAAATTTTATAGCTGTTAATGGTGACTTAACATCGTGCACCAACTGCTCGTAAGTATTTGTTAGTAATTTATTATTTTTTATAAGTTTATTTTGTAAATCTTGGTTTATTTTAAACTGCTTGATACTTGAGTAGTTTCGCATTGAAAATATTATGGACATAAAAATGGCTACAACAGAGTTATTTACTATTAAATGAAGTTTGTGACCTGCCACAAAGGATAAAGTTGTAACCATTAAAAGTAATAGCAAACAATATATAATATTATTTAGTGGCTTAATTTTAACTAAATATAAACAAATAATAACTGCTACGTATGGCATAAAAGTGGTTACATTTTCAGAAAAACTCAATATTACTGAATGTGCAAATATCATCAGCGTGGCTACAATCAAAAATACCATTTTATATAATTTACTAAAGTAATCTTTAGCTCTTAAATAATATAAATAAGAAGTCATCGCTAATAAAAAAAAGCTAACTCTAAATATCTTAAAGTGAAATAATGATTTTTCTTCAATAACGTTTGGGTCATAAAATATCGCAAATGCTGGATACACAATCATAGTGGTTATACTAAACAGTAAAATATAGTCTCTGATCTTAACATTTTCTTGATAATAATACTTCTGCAACTCATCAGCTGACAGTTGCCGATCTGGAAAAAGATAGATTTTTAGTTTATTTAAACACCTGGTTAACATAATTTTGCTGCCTAACTTAAATTGTGGATACCTGATTATTTATCGGTATTTAGAGCTAGCTGCTTTATATTTTTTATAAATGCACTTTATTTATTTTTTTTGAAACCTTATTAGCTTTAAACGACCTTAGACCAGCCCCCCTGTTTAAGCTGACTTTAGTGGCTATGATTGATTCTAGGTGCCCTAAAAAATTGTTTTTTGTTTTATTTTACCTAAAGGGCTTTTGTCTAGTAGCCTGAAAAAAAATATGTTTTTTATACTTTGGTGCTTGGGCTGCTCTTGATTAAAACTAGCCACTAGATCTTGTGCTTGGTTTAAATTAGCTACACTCTCAATAAGTAAATCAATTTGGTGGCCATACTTATTGTTTTTATTAGCTATAATTAAGCTTGTAAGAGTAATGTTTTGTTTTTTTTTGAAAGTATTAAAAGTATTATTTAAGTGGTGGGTATTTACTAACTCACCGCTTATTTTAATTTGCTCATACTTTCTAGATATAAACTCTATTATATTATTATTAATTTTTACGATGTCATTAGTTGGAAACCAATCATTACTATTTTTAATATACTCAGTTTTACTTTTACTAAAGTGAACCTCACCAGAGCTTAAACTACTCCCCTTTAATAAAAGGGTATTATCACTATTAGTTTTAGCT
>CALJPJ010000031.1 GCA_937980625.1 uncultured Bdellovibrionales bacterium | reverse complement strand
GGGTTTGAAGAAATTATGTTCACCGAAAGTTCAGGTGATATTCATTCAGCGAGTTTTTATAAAAACGGGAAAGTAAAGTTCATGAGAAATAAAATTGATGGAAAAACTTATCACCAAAAGTTTGATAAGCTTGGAAGAGTAATTCAAAGTAAAGTTTATGACGGGATTAAGTCGACAATATTTTAACGAGTACTTTCTTTAATAAACCTAGTAAAGTAGTATTTTACTAAGTGAGTAACTTTAACTTCTTGGCCTTGGTATTTCCAGCTAAGTTCACCAAAAGGTCCTTTTGTAGCAATAATTAAGGCTTCATTTGCGTTATTAGCTGAGTTTTCATCATGTGTAGTATTTGCTTGAGGTACGAGCAGGCCAATATTGTGAAAGCGAATAGACATAGTGCCAGGCTCTTTAATTGAAAATATTAGCTTATAACCGTTTCTAAATAACATAAAATCAGCTTCAGTGCCTGAAATGCCGTAAATTTTAACAGTTCCGTCACTTCCACTTTTGAGTTGATTAAATACAGAAGCTGTTTCAATAAATGATGTTTTAATTTCTTGGATAAAATCGAGGCTTTCTGCCTTTAAATTAGAGCTGAAGCCAAAATCACCAGAAAAATCAACAACCCCATCTTCTTCCATTTTTTGCTCAGAAAGTACTAGGTCCTTAATCCAATTCATCATTTCCATAATGGGTCCTTTTTTACAGTGTATTGACATGGGAGCACCATGCCATAGTTTATGATCTGATTTGTCGAGACAAAAGTCAAGGCAACCGAGTGTTGACAAAAAGGTGAGTTATTCTAAAATGTTATTGTTATAAAGGAGAGTCTCGTATGTTTACAAAAGTATTAAAAATTTCATTATCATTAGCTTGTGTTTTAGGTTTAGCTTTTACGGTTTCTTGTGGAAGTAAAAAAAAGAATGAAGGAGTTCCCTCAATTGATGACTCTGTCGTTACTGGAGTGGATGGAGAACAAGTGTCTGGCATTGAAACAACCGGGGCTATGGAGTTAAACTCTGGAGGTAGTGATACTGGCGATATTCCAGGTTTAGTTTCAATTAACTTTGGTTATGATTCAACAAGACTTAGTGAGGTTAACCAAATGAAGCTTCAAGGGAATGCTGATTGGTTACGAGCCAACCCGGGCATAACACTTTTAATAGAAGGGCACTGTGATCAAAGAGGTTCCACCGAGTATAATTTAGCTCTTGGTGAAAGACGTGCACAAACTGTAAAGAACTTTCTAATAACTCTTGGTATTAACCCAAATCAACTAACCATTATTAGTTATGGTAAAGAAAAATTAATTGAAATGGGCGATGAAGAGGCATCATTAAGTAAAAATAGAAGAGCTAACTTTGTACCAGTGAGATAAGTATTAAGTATTTTATTGTTATTAGTTTTTTATTGATGTTAAGTGCTTGTGCTGGGCCTAAACCTATAAAGGAGTATGCCTTGTCACAGGTGGCTTTAAGAAAAGCTAAAAGTGCTGGAGCAGAAAGTTTAGCAAATGGCTGGTACTACAAGGCTGATATTGCCTTTAAAAAAGCCAAAAAAGCATATGAAGACAATGATAATATTGTAGCTAAAGATTTATTTGTAAAGTCTAGAAGGTACTCTGAAAGAGCTGAGAACAGTTCAAGAGTTCAAAAATTTAAATCAGGAGATGGTCCAGTTGATTAGAGTAGTCGTATTATTTTTATGTGTATTAATGTTAACTTCTTGCTTGCGGACAAGAAAAGACATTGGCTATAATCGCCCAGGTTACGGACAAATCAAAACAACAGAAAAGACTCAGGCTTATAACCCAGGAGGGTATAACGTACCCAGTACTGTCCAGCAGACTGAAGTTCAGGGGTCGCAAAATGTAGTTACTGTGCCAGCTGTTACTACATCTACGGTTCCAAATCAGCAATTAGCTCGTATGCAAATTAATATGCAAGAAATTAATATGCAAATGAGAGAACTAAGTGGACGAATTGAAGCAATTGAACAGCAAGTGTCTCAAAATAATTTGAATATGAATTCCATTAATATTGATCAAAAATTAAAAAACTATGAAATGGCTTTAGCTAATTTAGAGGCAAAGATTGGCTCTGTAAATAGCAACTCAGCTACAGTAAATAATACTAATATTCAAACCACTAAACTGAATGCTTTTGGTAGAGGTGAAGCTTACTTTAAACAAAAAAACTGGCAAAAAGCTATTGCTGAATATCAATTATATCGTGAACAGTACCCAAATGGAAAAGATTACGCTGAGGCCACCTATAAAATTGGTGTTTGCTTTCAAGAGTTAGATATGAAGTCTGAGGCTAAGGTTTTTTATCAAGAAGCTGTATCTAAGTACCCAAGATCAAAAGCGGCTAAAAAATCAAAATTTCGCTTGAAACAGTTGTAAAATTAGGCGAAACCTACGGGCTATGAAGTTTGATAAAGTTTTATCTATTGAAACCAGCTGTGACGACACATCAATAGCTATAGTTAAGAGTGATGGTTTTGTTTTAGCTCAAAGCAGCGCTAACCAAGACTTATACCATAAGGACTATGGTGGAATAGTTCCAGAAATTGCAGGACGTAATCACAGCATACAATTATTACCACTTATCGAATCTTGTTTACAAAAAGCTAACTTAGAGTGGTCAGATATTCCTGGTATTGCTGTTACAAACCGGCCTGGTTTAATGGGCTCATTATTAGTTGGTGTTATTACTGCTAAAACTTTAGCGCTTGCTAAAAACATTCCTTATATTGGTATTAATCATCTTGAAGGGCACTTATTAGCTCCATTTTTATGTGATGATCGTTACAAACCACCCTCTGGTTTTAATTACCCCTATGTTGCATTAGCGGTAAGTGGAGGGCACTCACAAATCTATTTAGTTAAAGGTTTTGGTGAGTACCAAATTTTAGGTAAAACTATTGATGATGCCGCCGGTGAAGCATTTGACAAGTTTGCCAAAATGGTAGGCTTAGGCTTTCCAGGTGGGGCTATCGTAGATAAAATGGCTAAAGAAGGTGACATAAAAAAATATAATTACCCACGCCCAATGATCAAAGACAAAACTATTAATATGAGCTTTTCAGGTCTTAAAGCCGCTGCCAAAAGACAAATTGAAAAATTATCGATTGCAGAAATAAAAAGTGAATGTGTGCATTTATGCGCGAGTTATCAGGAGGCTATTGTTGATGTGTTAATAGCGAAACTAAATTTAGCTGTAAATCAAGTAGGGGCAATTAGCGGTGTTGTACTGACTGGAGGCGTAAGTGCAAATTCTAGGCTTAGAAATAGAGCTGAAGAGTGGGCCAGTCAAAATAACTTAACTTTGGCTGTGCCGCCAATTAGATACTGTACTGATAATGCAGCAATGATAGGCTATGCTGGAGTACAGCGTTTGAATTTAGGTGAGTTTTCAGAGCAAAGCCTTGCACCTAGTCCCAAAGTATACCCTGGTGATTTTCATGTCTGAAATATCAGAGTTAGAGCGAATAAAAACTCTCATGTCAGAGCTGGGCATTTCAGCTCAAAAATCTTTTGGTCAAAACTTTTTAATTAATGAAGGTGTTATAAATAAAATTGTAAATCATTTTGAAATTACAGACCAAGAGGTTATTGAGATTGGCCCTGGTCTTGGCGCCCTAACTATGAGGATAAGGGCCCAAACTAAAAAAATTACGCTACTTGAAATAGATAAAAAAATTATTGAATTTTGGCAAAATAACGATGAATCAGTTATTGCTGGTGATGCCTTAAAATATGATTGGTCATCACTAGATAAGTCTTGTCAAATTTTAATTAGTAACCTTCCTTATCAAATTTCAGCTCCTTTAGTAATTAACTTATCATCATTTCAACATCCAATAAATAAAATGGTTTTGATGTTTCAAAAAGAGGTCGCTCAACGAATTAGTGCAAGTCCTAATAATAAAAGCTATGGAATTATTTCAGTATTGGCTCAAAATATATGGAATATAAAAAAAGTAGCAGACTTGTCTCAGCGAGACTTTCATCCTTCTCCTAAAATTTTAAGTCGTGTGCTAGCATTTGAGTTAAAAGTGAATTCTAAATTTATGGGAAAAAAATATTTAAGCTTTGTAAAGCATTGTTTTCAAAATCGCAGAAAATTATTATTAAATAAGGTTGTGACTTATGGTAAATCGATAGGCTTGGATAAACCAAAAGTAGAAAGTAAACTTGAATGCTTAGAGATTGATTTAAAAGCTAGAGCTGAGAATGTATCACCTCAAGACTTTATAAAGCTTTACGAGTCTTTGCTAGCTGGAGTTTAAAAATATATAGGCGAAGGCCATTAATTCTGTTATTAGTAAAATTATGGGTATTAAAATAATCTCAAATAATAAAAAAGCACGTTTTGACTACACAATAGTTGAAACCTTTGAGGCAGGGCTTTCTTTACAGGGGAGTGAAGTAAAGTCTCTGCGGGCAGGCTCATGTAACCTCAAAGACTCTTATATTGCCTTTAAAGGTCATGAAGCTTTTTTGCAAAAAGCCCATATTAGTGAATTTAAAGCGAGCAGTTATAATAATCACGAGCCTGAACGTCACAGAAAATTATTATTACATAAAAATGAATTAGACAAAATTTATGCAAGTATGCGTGAAAAAGGTTATAGTTGTGTTCCTCTAAAAATCTATTTTAAAGGTGGCCGTATAAAGTTAGAGATTGCTTTAGTAAAGGGTAAAAAACAGTACGATAAGCGTCAAGATATCAAAGAAAAGGCCTCTAAACGTGATATTCAAAGACAGCTAAAAAGAAGTAGATAAAATTTATAGTAGGTATAATTTTTTATAACAGAGTCTAAAGTTTATCTGGACATTAGGCTTATTTTTTATTGATAGCCAAACCTTTGTACACTAGACCTATAGCAGAAACTAGCCTGGTTAAAAATATAAATAAATTTTATAATTAGTACATGAAATTAGTTTTAAGTTTATTCCTGGTAACAATTGTACTTTCTTTTAATAGTCCTCAACTATTGGCATTACAGGTTAATGATAAGTTTTCATCATATTACTTTAAGGTGACGGGAAGTTGTAAAAATTTAAAAACATTAAATTTTAATAGTTTAAAAAATACGATTGATATAACAGCTTTTGGTGTAGATGATCAGGGGCGAGAGCTGTCTGTGTCTGCAGAGCTACAGTTAAAAGAGAATGGCACATATTGGCTTGAGTACAGAGAGCGAGTCTTGCTAGAAGTTATTGATGAACAAATTTATGTATATAGTACTTACTTCAAAAAACGGTTAGTTGATTCTTGGATTGAAGTTGATGGAACTATTACCTTAAACAACTTAGGGATTGTTGAGCCGTATGATGATATTGATAGTACTTTTTTAATTCTTAAAATGGATAATAATATTAATGACGAAAGGATATTAGGAAAAAATATCTATTTGAATAGAGTAAGCTCAAGTTTTGGGCCCAATGGGCAATCTAAACAAGAGTATTGTCGTATTAGGTAAGCAGTAAGGCTTATTAACCTTACTGCTTAATATTTTATTTATAAGTTATTTAAACCATTGATAAAGCAATTACTAGT
>CALJPJ010000030.1 GCA_937980625.1 uncultured Bdellovibrionales bacterium | reverse complement strand
ATTAAAAACTTTTTGCATTTGGCTAGTATTACCAATTATTTTTTTACCCTCATCCATATTTAAGATTGGGGCAGAAGCAGCAACATCAGCCACCATTTTGTGAGCTGAAAGTGCATTATCAACGATATTAACTAAAGCTTCCTGTTGAATTGGTTTTGAGATGTAGTTATAAGCTCCATTTTTAACAGCTTCAATGGCATCATTTACATTGGCGTAAGCGGTTAAGATGATAACAATAATAGAGGGGTCATGTTGTTTAATTTTTTTCAGCGCTTCTAAGCCAGTCATTCTTGGCATATCCACATCTAAAATAACTATATTATAGTTGTTTTTCATGACTTTTTCTACAGCGTTCACACCATCAAAAGCTTCATCGA
Source organism: uncultured Bdellovibrionales bacterium (assembly GCA_937980625.1). Lineage (GTDB taxonomy): Bacteria > Bdellovibrionota > Bdellovibrionia > Bdellovibrionales > UBA1609 > JAHDIR01. The sequence goes on along the minus strand of CALJPJ010000030.1, from coordinate 2,811 downwards.
TATTGAAATAATCGATAGCAGAGAGGGTATTTTTTACTGTGAGCCTTAAACCTGCGTCATCGTCTACTACTAATACATTTAACATTTTTTCTCCATTTGTTAATTGCTTCTATATTTTAAATCCTTTAAAAATTCAAATTAATTTAAATCTAATGGCAAGTTCATTGAAAAAGTTGATCCTTTTTTCATTTCACTTTCCACAGAGACGTCACCTTGGTGTAAATTTATAAAATACTTAGTTAAATAAAGGCCTAAACCAGAGCCCTTTACATCTTTGTTAGTCACCTCTTTACTTCGGTAAAATTTATCAAAAACATGCTCAACTTCATTTTCACTAATGCCAATTCCTTGATCTGAAACCTGCACAAGGACCTCATTATCAACCTCTTCACTTGTAATTAGAACTTTTGAACCTTCAGGGCTGTATTTAATAGCGTTTTCAATGAGGTTAGTAATGGCTTGTTTAATTAAGTGCTCATCAATTTTTATGCTAAATAAGGGCTCAAGCTCAGCTATAAGAGTGATATTTTTCTTTTGAGCTGAATACTCGCAAGCTTTTATGGATTTTTTAATAACATCGTTAATATCTTTACTGTTAAGGTGCAATTTTACACCTTGATTTTCAACTCTGCCTAAATCTAAGATTGAGGTGATAAGCTCTGATAACTCTTGAGACGAGTTTTTTATAGTCTGCACGGCGCTGCGCTGGGCAGTACTTAAGCCACCTCCGTCTGTAAGGGTAATATCTGCCATTCCTTGAATACGGGCTAGAGGTGTTTTTAAGTCGTGGGACATCATCTTCATGAAGTTATTTTTCATTTCTTCAACTTGAACAAGTAATTTGTTTTTCTTTTGGAATTCCCATTTTTCTCGAGACTCCACAATTAGTCGATATGGAATGAAAAAGTAGTAACAGACAAAAATAGTAATTAATGGTTGAACCATATTTATAGAAAAATGGAATAAGGTAAAAGCTAAATAAGAAAAAATAGCTAACCCCATTGCAATTGCAAGTATGGATAACAAACCTTTTGCTGGTTTTACTCGTAAGATAACAAATAAAATCATTAAAGAAAGGATACTGGTAATAATAAAGTTGACCCAGCGTGGAGCCTCAGTGATACCTGAATTAAGTATTAAGGTATCAAGCATATTGGCCTGCATTTCAGTTGTCGTCATCGCAAATATGGTTCTTGAGTAAGGAGTTCTTATATAGTGAGCTGTATCAGATTTTTCATTTAAGCCGACAATGACAATTTTATCACTTGGAAGCTCAAGTCCCCTATTGTTTGTGAGGTCATGGAATGTAAACTCAGGGTAAGTTCCTGTCGGTTTAAAATCAATTAACGTTTGATAAGTATTAAAATATTTGTATAGACCTTTAACGGGCTTTTGATCTTTACGAAATTCAGCAGCTACTACTGTGTGTAGCGTTGGACGACCATAGGCTGTAACAATCATTCTGCGAGTGACGTAGTCTTTGGCAAATATAATACTTTCTCTCGTACGGGGAGCTGGCATAGAGTTCCAGTTTCCATACGGATAAGATAGCTTGAGCTCATCTTCCAACCCTTTTTTAGGCACTTTTGGTGAGGCATAAATGAGGTTTAATTTTTCTCCAAGCTTAGCTAGGGCTTGTTTGTCTATATTAGAGCCATCTAGCTTAGTTGGATCAATGGTATATATAATTTTTTTTGGTTTTTTTTGAGCGAGTTTTTGTAAAAAATTAATATGATCTTTTACATTTGGCTTACGCTTTAAAGTATCTAGTGTCACTTCATTGACATTAACTGTTACGATTAAATGAGATGTTTCTGAGGTTGGTTTTAGCTTTATTTTTAGGTCATAAAAAAAAGCATCTAGAGAGTAAAAGTTATAACTAGTAAGAATAAAGCTAGTTGAAATTGCTATGGAAACTCTTAAGAGAAACTTAAAAGCGTCATATAGTTTCACATTTTTATTTAAAAGCTTCACTTTGTTACCCCATAGTTAATGCAACCTATAGGTTAATAAGCAAAAGTTTTGCCACAGTAAAAAAACCTATAAAAACGGCTATATATGCCTGATTTGCTGGCATTTCCGGTTGACATTAAGTTAAAAAGTGAACATAAAGTATTCGAGGTAGGTAAGACTTACAATTTGATCTGGTGTCAAATTGGCCTCAAAAAACTGGCTTCATTATTGCTTAAGTACATGCCTGTAAGGGGATAAAATATGAAAACTCTATTAGCTATACTTATGATAACGTTCACATTTTCAAGTTTTAGTTTCGCTGCTGACCCAGTAAATTCATCTTCAGCCTTTGAAGAGTTAACTGCTGATACCACAAGTTATATGAGTGCAGTTTATCAGGAGACCACTGGTGAAGACGTAGTAGTACAAGCCGGTTTGGGTTTAAATACATTAAAGTCTGAAAACATAGAGGCTGCTGCTGACATGCTAAATGATGCTTTTGGTATTAATAGCTCAGATGGAATGGAGCAGTTTATATTTAAAGCTAATGCTCATACAGTTTTACCGGTATTCTCAAGATCTAAGTGCTGTGAGTGCGGCGACTGTAAAAATCACTAATCGAATTATGTATTAATAAAATAAACTTGTGCAATAGCTAGTGCTATTTTGACACCAGTGTACTGCTGATTAGCTATCGCGTTATGAAATAGGGGCATATAGGCCCCTATTGTTTTTTGTAAAATTAACAGCTTTAATGACAGCGACTAAGTCAATAGGTCCATAAATATGAGGGAAAAGCTCAGTACCCCCTTCAAGATTTTCATAGATAATCCTATTTTTAATTAATTCAGGCTTAAT
>CALJPJ010000029.1 GCA_937980625.1 uncultured Bdellovibrionales bacterium | reverse complement strand
TATTCATTTCATCTGATATGGATATCTGTATGACATTAAAATTGCAAAATATACCTGGCAGTGCTTTATCTGCATAACTAACTTAATTTTTAGGCCTTTAAAATGAATAATTTTGATTTAAAAATAAGCAACTCCTCTAGTAATGAGGTTAATATTGCTGGCATAAGTTCACCTGAAGCCTTAGCTTATTTGCTTAATTTTTCATCTATTTCAAAGCTAAAGAGCAACCTCGTGATTGTGTCTAATGACAAAGAAGCTAAGTCTTTAGAAAAGGCTCTTTTGTTTTATAATAAATCCTCTAATATTAATCACTTACCTCACTTTCGCTCTCAGATGTATTCAGAGGTTGTACCATCAAGTCAGATTATAAATAAGCGGTTAAGCTGGCTTTATAATGCTTTTAATTTAAGCTCTTCTAATAATACATTTTTTATTGCTACCTTGCCCGCAATCCTTCAAAACACAATACCTCCTGAAATTTTTATTGATAACTCCTTTAATATAAAACCTAATGATCAACTCTCCTCTAATTTATCACAAAGATTAGTTCGACTCGGCTACAACCAAGTTCCTCTTGTTGAAGACCCGGGTTCTTTTGCAATGCGTGGAGGCATTTTAGATATCTTTTCAGCAGCCCACCCGAAGCCAATTAGAATTGAATTATTTGGTGATATAATTGAATCCATTAAATATTTTAGCCCTATTAATCAGCGCAGTCTTGAGCAATTAAAGCTCGCTACAATAATACCAGCCAAAGAATGTATTTTTTCCGATGAGAATAGACAGTTAATTTCTCACTACTTAAAAAGTTCTGTTACAAATAGAAGTATTGACCTCACAGATATTAAAGATACTTTAAACCAACTCACTCGCTGGGAATATTTTCACGGTTGCGACTATTTTATTAATGCTTTTTATAAAAATTTGAGTTCTCCTTTATCTTATTTTAATGAGCCTATTAATATTTGGTCTTTAGATCATCAAGAACAAATTAAAAATCATGATAAGTTTTTATCTGATTTAAAAGAGCATTATAAATACTCTGAAAAAATATCTCCGTTATTACCAGAGTATAAAAAAATTTTTAAAAAAATTAGTGACCTTACATTTCCTGCAACCTCAACGGTTTTAAATGCATCACAACTTCACTTTGACAATATTTCTAGTCAATCTGAAGAGAATATTAGTTATCAATGCAATCAACTTTTGGATTTTAAGAAAAGTTGCCAAAGTCTCAAAAATGAATCTCATGAAGAGCTTTGTAATTACATAACAAAAAAACTATCTCATTGGAAAGAGCATGGAAATACAATTTTTATTTCCTCGTCCTCTGAGAAAATAATTCGCCAATTTCAAGTTTTACTTGAAAACTCAAAGTTTGAATTTATTACTTATACTGGTGATCAAAGCTCTCTAATTAATAATGAAATAAATAATCAAGCTAATAGCAATCGAATAACAATATTACCTGCTGATTTAAGTAATTCTTTTCAACTCAAAGATGAAAGAATTATTTTTTTAAGTCTATCTGATGTATTTGGAAAAAATAAAACTCGTTTAAAAAAGTCTCACAAAAATGATTTTAAAAAAGCTCAGGCTTTACATTTTTCAGATTTAAAGCCTGGTGATTTTGTTGTTCATAAGGAACATGGAGTTGGTATTTACAATGGCTTAACTTTGATGCCAATCTCTGGCATCGATGCAGAATTTCTTCAACTTGAATATAAAGGCGGAGACAAGTTATACCTTCCTATTTATAGAATTGGCCAAATCCAAAAGTTTACTGGAGCTGGCAAGGGTAGGCTCATTGATAAACTTGGCGGACAATCATGGAAAAAAGCTAAAACCAAAGTTAAGAGTAAACTTAAAGATATAGCAAGCGATTTACTTAAGCTATATGCTGAACGTTCTGAAGCAAGTCGCCCCCCATTTCCTGCACCCAATAACGATTTTGATAAATTTGTTAGTTTTTTCCCATATGACGAAACGAATGACCAGTTAAACGCAATTAACCATGTTATGAATGATATGACCCTAGAAAAACCAATGGATAGATTAATATGCGGAGACGTTGGTTTTGGTAAAACTGAAATTGCTATGCGGGCAGCTTTTAACTGTGTTAACGATGGAAGACAAGCTGCAATCATCGCCCCTACTACCATTTTAACATTTCAACATTTTGAGAATTTTAAAAAACGCTTTCAGCATTGGCCTTTTAAAGTACATTGTTTAAATAGATTTATAAGCCCAACTAATATTAAAAATAGCATTCAAGAAATTAAAAGTGGCAATGCGGATATTGTTATTGGAACCCACCGTTTATTTAGTAAAGACATTGAATTTAATAATCTTGGCTTACTAATTATTGATGAAGAACAAAAATTTGGTGTTAAACACAAAGAAAAAATCAGATCAATTAAGTCCCACGTTGACACTTTAACTCTTTCAGCAACTCCTATACCCAGAACATTAAATATGAGTTTTTTAGGCTTACGAGATTTAAGTTTAATTAATACTGCTCCAGTTGATCGTTTGCCGATTAGAACTTTTATATGTAAATATGAACAACACACAATTAAAAAAGCCATTCAAAATGAAGTCGATCGTGGTGGCCAGGTTTTTTTCCTACATAACCGAGTTAATAATATTGAAACTCTTGCCCATGAGCTAAGAGAGTTATTGCCTAATATCAAATTCGCTATTGGTCATGGCCAAATGAAAGAAAGTGACTTAGAAAAAGTCATGGTTAGTTTTTTAAATAAAGAAGTCGACGTTTTAATATCCACAACTATTATTGAATCAGGCATGGATATCCCAAATGCTAATACAATTATTATTAATAACGCACAAAACTTAGGCCTAAGTCAACTGTATCAACTTAGAGGCCGTGTTGGACGTAGCTCAACTAGAGCTTATTGTTACTTAATGGTTCCTCAAAGTAAGGTTGTAGATAAAAGCTCCATCGAGCGCCTGAAAGTTATTCAACAAAATTCTGATTTGGGTAGTGGTATTACAATTGCGCAATATGACCTTGAATTAAGAGGCTCAGGCGACTTACTTGGAGAAAATCAAAGTGGCCATGTAAATACTGTTGGTTATGAACTGTATATGGACCTTCTTAAAGAAGCTATTAATGAGCAAAAAGAAAACCCTGAAATCATAAATTCTCTTGAGCCTGAGTTAAACTTAAGAATACCTGCTCTAATACCAGATAAATATATTTCTGATATACGCTTACGTCTTTCTTACTACAAACGACTATCTGACATTGATCAAATAGAAGATATTGATGAAATTGAAAATGATATGAGAGATCAATTTGGAAAACTACCTGAACAAGTCATTAATCTACTTGGTCTTATGCTTATAAGATTTTTATGTAAACAGTTACAAATTAAAGACCTTTCACAAGGTAAAAGTGGAATTACATTACAGTTCACTCAAGAGACTCCACTTAAAACTAACCAAGTATTACAATTAACTTCACGGGCTGATAATAAATATAGTCTTACACCCGAAAGTCGGTTGTTAATCAAGATGAAAAATAAAGCTTGGGAACGTATTTATGAAGAGATTATGTACTTAGCTAAAATATGTAATTAAGTTTAATAATTGTTTACCCGCTTAGATATATAATTCAAAACTCTACCTTTAGCCCTGCACTGGCATATATTCCATTCATTGCTGGATCTTTTTCTTCTACAGAATCAGACAAATAATTACCTTCAATAAAAATAAATGTATTTTCGATTCCACTAGCTTGATAACCTTCACGCGCAGTCAAGTCATCAAGCCAGTCTACTTGAAACATTAAGCCACCTGTTAAATAGAATGACACTAGTGTTGTGCCATCGACAGTCGAACCATTTGTCTCCTCTTGGTAAAATGAAGAATAAATACCACCATTAACATATGGCACTACCCAAGGCTCTTGCCATAAAGTTTCTAAGCTTGCAACAAAGCCTAACTTTACAGGTATAATCATTAATGTAGAATCAAAATTTATTACATCTGATTCAGTTTTAAAATATCCAACTGATGTATAAAGGCCTAGCGTAATATAATCATAGTTTCTTTTAAAAGTCGCCTCAACTGATAATAACCCCAGGCTCGGAGCCGGATAAAACTCTGAAAAACTAATTGGAGTTTGATCTTGATAATCTTCTGGTACGTATGTGCCATATGAAACACCCCACAACTGTCCCCACTTTTTTCTTCTCATTCTATAAGGTACCATTTCCATTTTTCCTGCAGAAGTTACAGGAATAATATTTCTAGGCTCAACAATTACCTTATTATCTTTATTTCCATTATCTATTATTTTATTTCGATTCGTTACTTTAGATAATAATTTAGTTTCTTGAGAAATTTTACTACTAAACTCTTCATCAACATCTGCCGATGTTTCAGCTAATAAACTATTTTGTAATAGAAATATAAAAAATAGTATAAAGAATAACTTTGATGCACCCTTGCCCATACTTTTATCATAATATAATTCTTTTAGAAGTATCAAGTTAGAAGCTAAATCCTACAACTTAAGACAAGTCTAGTTACGACTTTAATACATATTATCCTAACTTTTCATCCGATCATTATCACTAAGTTATTTTTACTATATTATAATATATATATTATAATCATAATCGATGGACATTTATATGAAACAAATCAAATTTATTTTTATACTTTTTATATTTATATCTAACTCTTCTTTATATGCATCTACACAGGCAAATTCTATTTTAAAAAAAATGTCTTTAGATGAAAAAATTAACCAAATATTTATTTTCAATGTACATAAACCTGTTGTTGACAAATTCTATCGATCTGCGCTTAAAAAGCATCACCCTGGATCATACATACTTTTCGGAAAAGACATTTTATCAGCAAAGTCGTTATACAATCTGACTCATAAAATTCAAAAAGAATATGAAAAGCTAAATTTACTCCCAGCTCTATTTATGATTGATCAAGAAGGTGGTCATGTAACTAGAATTCATACCCGCCCAAATCTTCCAAGTGCTCTTTCAGTAAGTACAGCTGGCTCACCTACTTTAAGTTATAAAGTTAGTAGCCAAACATCTAATATTTTAAAGTCTCTTGGTATAAATGTAAATTTAGCTCCAGTTGTAGATTTATCCGATCCAAATAAGTTTAACTTTATTGGTAATCGCTCTTTTGGTAAAGATCCTGATACTGTAGTTAAATATGCAAGTACACAAGCTTTTGCACTTGAAGAAAACTCTATAATACCTACCTTTAAACATTTTCCGGGTCATGGTGACACGACTACAGATAGTCATAAAGGTTTACCTCAAAAACTCTCTACTCTTTCAGACTTAAGAAGTCATGACTTATTACCTTTTAAAAAACTTATAAAGCTTCACCCTGGGGC
>CALJPJ010000028.1 GCA_937980625.1 uncultured Bdellovibrionales bacterium | reverse complement strand
GTAGTTCTCAATGTTTTGAACTGCGCTTTTCCAATTTTCGTAGTAGTGGACCTTTTCTTTTTCTTCTGCTTTACTTGAAGTCTTGATTTTTAAATAGAAGCCTTGGCAGAAGCTAGAAAGGATATTTATATCAGTGATTGGCACTTTCATTAACTCAAAACCTGACATTAATGGTTTGCTTAAAACAACTAGTGGGTGAAAACTAATTTCTTTTTCGAATGTACTAGAGTCTAGCTTTAACGTCTCAATAAACTTATCAAAATGAGTTTCTACAAACTTAGCCTTTCTCTTTGCTTGCTTTACTGCGTCTATAACAACATCAGTAAAGTTTCTCCACTCAATTGGTTCTGCAGCATGAAAAATGCATTTTGATTCACCAATAAAAATTTTATTATCGATAATCCATACAAGATCAATTTCTTCGTATTCTTTACCTACCTTGAGCTCAAGAGATTTGTTGTAAACAAATGATTTATTAAGAACCTTAGACTTTTGTGTTTCTTCAAAAAGATTTTTTCGAATATATTGTTCAAACTCTTCTCCTTTTTCATGTATTTTTAAACCACCGATGGCAAACCAATATTCAACGGACCTTATTAGGTTAGGAAATGTTAATGCTGGTAGCACTGGGCAGAAGTAATTGTCATTTAGTTTAACTAGTGGTTTCAACCAAATATCATTTCTAATATTACCAGAAAATGAAAGAGTTTTTAGAATTGAATTTACTTTTTCAATTTGAATATTCGAAATCTCACAAATTTTTTTAGAAACTTCTTTATAATTAATAAGAGGTGAAAATTCTAAAACTTGGTGTGGAGAACCTGTTACGAGGTCAGCTGGGACCATTTTTGTAATTGCTTTGGCAAGGTGAAAGAGGTGTTCGTAGACTATTAAAAAATCTTGTATATTTGCTGAATTAAATTTTTTAATTTCTATTTTTGATAATTTCTCAAAATATTGTTCTCTTACTTTTATTGAATTTACCCAGCCAATATTTGGTGAGGATAGATCTATCTCACCAATATGATATTTGATCTTGCCTCTGGACTTCTCAACCTTTACAAAGCTGGTCGAAGTACAAACTTCTTTTTTAAGCTCCGAGGGTATTTTTTTCCATATATTTTCACAGCTGTATTGGTGCTCAATTTGAAGTGCTGAGAATCTATGTTCGCCAATAACAGAAGCATTGTATTCATTTGTGGCCGGTGGTATTGCATAATCTAAGTTGTTATCAGATTGTACAGACCATTTATGCCATAGTGATTCTAGCCAAAAAATTTCGTAACTATTATAAAGGATGCCGTAATCTAACTTTTTTACAAGGTTTCTAGTTAGCTCTTTTGCTTCATCTTTACTTTCAGGCTTTTTTAAAGGTAATTTTTCATAAAATTTAAAGACTTCATATAATGGATATTTTAAACCAGTGACAATTCCTTGGACCATTTGTTCTGCTTGTATAGAGTGGCCAGGAATTGGCGTTTCTAAACGGACTTCGACCATTTCACTTGCTGTAATGTGACCTTTTTCACTTATCTGTTCTAAACTCTCTTTCTGTTTTTTCAAAAGAACTTTCATGTTTCTATTTACAAGACCAACATACAGCCGAACTAACTTTTCTTTACTCTTTTTTATGATCGAAATAGCTTGTAACTCGTTACGTATTTCTTGAAATTTTTTGTAGTAGAAGAGTCCTGCTAGAAACAGTTTAGTTTCCTCATCCGACTTGTCGCTTTTTTCATACTCTTCAGTCCAATTTGATAGAGAGAAATCATTCTGAGTTGGTTGCTTTATTTCCGAATTTTGAACACGTTTTACAAAGTTCATAATATTATTTCTCACAAAAAGTATCAAGTTTCTATTTGTGCGCAGCAGACTATTGATTATAAATATGTAGCTACACATATTGGAACTTGTTATTTCAAACAGAAATAAAAGTCTCATACATTTGATAATATATAAATAAATAATAATTATCCAGACTAATGTTTAGTTATCTAGTTTTAGAGATTTTGTATTAGTAAGCAAATGTTACAGTAGTACTTACTAATCATTCTCTTCTGTTATCCAATAAAAAAAACTAGCAGCTAGCAGTCCAACACTCATAATTCCTAATATGGCTTCAATAATAACTAAAAGTTGCATCCAAATTGATTTAGGTACAAAATCTCCATAACCAGCAGTTAGAAATGAAACGCTACTAAAATAAATAAAATGAACTAATTTATCAAAATGCCCTAAAAAAACAGGTTGACCATAATTATAAAAGTTCTTAATTTCTCGAAATATATTTTTTTTATTTTCAATAGGAAAGTAAGGCCAATCGTGACCAAATGTAGCTGAACCAGATGTCTTGATGCCAAGAATATTGAACGATAAGAAGTCTAATATTTTAGATGGGTTTTCAGGCTTAGCTAATAGTTTAGGGTCTTGTTTGGCAATTTTCTTTATAGGTTGATTTAAATAGCTAGCATATGGAACTGCGCGAATAAAGACTATTTTCTCATACTTAGATAAAAAATTTAAATTAAATTCAATTATTCCAACATCTTTGGATTTAAATGCCGAATGATAACTATAGTTAACAAGGTACTTTAATTTAATGACATCTTTTTCATACGAAAAAAAATTAATCGTAAAGTTTTTTACTTTATAAAAAGGTTTTCCGCTCTTAGTCACTGAGATATTTTTGGTAAATTCAAAATTACATTGGTTTTCTGAGATTTCTAACTTTTTTACAACTTTACTTTTATGACATAGTTTTTTCATAAAATTACTTATTGCAGTATTATTAAATCTAGATGTGACAGGAGAGCTTAAGTAAAATGAGTTCGAATTAAAACTAAAAATAAGTGCGAAGAAAATAATTAAAATTGGAATAATACAGATGTATGTTTTTACTGACTCTAGCTTTTTAATAACTTTTTTCATAGATAGTTATTTATACCCTTGTAGATCTATAATTAATTAACATGATTTTTAACTTTTATTTTCAATAAAAGGCTTACAGTTTCATGAAGCTATATTGTATTATTATTGAGGTGTAACTTAATATATAAATTCCACCATGCCTCTTCTTGTGTAACAAGTTATATGTGTTTAATGCAAAGTTACGCAAACTAGGATTTTTTGATCAAGTATTCATAGAGATCTAGTTTGGCAATAAACTTTTAAATCCCGCAATATTCAACTATTAGTTTTTTGCAGTTTATTTTTTGAAAGGGAACACGAAGTTGAATTTTTGAGCTGACATAATGAGAGTCACTTGAGCCATCACTGTAAACAATATCTCGAACAACATAGCCAAATTTATCACCTTCACATCTACAGCGACTAGAGACTACCTCTGGCAATTTTTCTTTTTTATTTTCACAAGACTCAGTACCTCTTTTGTACCCTTCAATAAGGCCGTCTTCATAAGTTAAACTGCCTGCAGTTTTAGTATGATCATTGGCTGTTGCGTATGCACTTTTTGTTGATAACGAACAAAAAAATAATAAACTTGTAATTAGTGTGATTAGTTTAATCATATTGAATTCCCTATAACTTGAAATATTGTAGTTAATAAATAGTTCCAAGCTCTATATTGCAAGTAATTTTTTAATCTTGTCATTTAGGAGCCTG